>JAJDWM010000615.1 GCA_022825595.1 Bryobacterales bacterium
AGCGTTCGAGACTGTTGTGAAGACGGCGGCAGAGGCACTGGACGATAGCGGCCTGTCGACAGCGTCTAGTCACGTTCATGAAGCGATACGGGACTTATCGAGCCGGCCAGACGCCGATCTGTCGGGCGCTATCTTCCACGCCATGGGTGCGCTGGAGGCCGTTGTGCGCGACCTCACCGGTGATCCCAAGGCAACACTTGGACAGGCGATCAAGCGGAATCCGAATTTGTTGCCCAAGCCGCTTGATACAGCCGTTTCACAACTCTGGGGTTACGCCTCGAACGAAGGGCGTCATGTGCGCGAGGGCCAGAAGCTGAATCGCGAAATGGCCGAGCTCGTGGTCGGCTTGGCGGCAGTGATGGCAAGCTATCTGACGCGCAAGTAGAAACACGGCCCGGCGTGCCACAGGTCGACCGCCGTGGTAACCAGTCGTGATGGTTTAATCCGTACAGCCTTCCTTGCCTAGCGGAAGCCTGAAGTGCCGGATGTTGCGACCGTGGAGTTCGGCTCCGTAGAACCAATACAGTGAGAATTTGACTGAGGGTGAAATCGAACATGCAGGACGCCGCCAGACTCGACAGGTACCGTCAGATCCTGATCAGCTTTGCCGATACACACCACGACGGTGCTGCGACCGATACCGATGTCGACGCGCTTGCCGCTGCTGGGTTGGTCTGGATGAAACGGCTTCCAGTAGTAGACGAGTCAATTCCCGAAACTAGCGTCGCGCGTCGCAGACTTAGTCGCGTCCGCGTAGAAGGAGGTCGTATGGCTCTAGGACGTGTCGTCGTCGCGCATCGAATAGGAGAGCTGACCGACCGTGGGCGGGAGTTCGTTGAGGTCGTGAGGGACGAAGAACGGTGGGACGAGGCGAAGGCGCAGGTTATGAATGCAGGTCGACCACCGTCGCTAGAGATGCTGTGTCAGTTCCTGAGGGTCTGAGAACGGTGTCATGACGAGCGTTTCTCGCCCAAGTTCGTCGCCAAACTCATCGGCGGTTGCTGGGTCAGATATCGCGCCAGTCCTCCATCAGCACCCGTAGACATTCGAAGAGGTTGGACCGCGCACAGGCCGCCTCGACCTCGTTCTGGATCACGTGCGCCAGCTCCACCTCAAAGACGTCCCGCGGGTGGTCAGTCTCCTCCGCAGCGTAGTCCTGGCACGACCAACGGAATCCATGCGGCCCGGCATGGGGAGCTTGCGCTATCGCTTGGCGCTACGCGGGCCGCCAAAGGCCCCGGCAGCTGGCACGGGCGCCACGGCTGCTTAGCTGGCCGTGCCGCACTAACCCAATCCGGTGCGAAGCTCTACTGAGTGGGTCACCTCACCGCCTCCGCCCATGCGCGGAACGTTAGCATCTTGCGTAGGCAGGTAGAGCCACGACCCGCAATCTGGCGTAGGTTGGTAATGCTATCTGCGGTTCCGAGGTGGCCGCCCATTGCTCGTCCAAAGAGCGTCAGCTCTGCTGTCCACCGTTTCAATTCCAATCTGTGCGCTGGCCCCCCGCTGCCTCGAAACTTCCGAGTCAGTTCTGACCAGTTCCCCCAGCTTGTCAGTGCAGTTGCCACCCACACACAAACGATACACTAACAAGACGCAGTCCCTATAGTTGTTCTGTGGTACTAGTCGGGCCCTGAACGGGTGAGGGTGGTAGGCGCTGACATGACGAGCTTCTTCGAATCGCCGATACTCAATTCGCCTTACGAGTATCCATCGCGCCATTGGGAGCTCGATAAGGGCGGTCAACCGACAAGCCAAGTCGTCGACCGGAGGCGTCGGGTCTCTCTCATAACACCGATCCCGAAGCCAAGAAAGAGTCAGCGAGGCCAGCGCGAGCTGGTTTTCGACCAAGCCGCTCAGAAGCTTGATGAGGGTAGTCAGCAGTACAATCTGACCGAAATCATCGACGGGGTTCGCTACGAGGTCGACCGGTGGCGGGCGCTAGGCGATTCCGGGCAGTGGCGGGTGACCCCCGAGACGGCTCGACTGCTCCGACACTGGCGGCACCACGAATTCAGTGGCCTCCGCCCGTTCTTCTGCCAGATCGAGGCAGCAGAGACCGTGATCTGGTTGACTGAGGTCGCGCCGCAAATCGGGAAGACAGGCAGGCGATTTCTTGATCACTTAGAGGCGGCGAACGACGCGGCGAATCCAGGTATGGCCCGGTTGGCTCTGAAACTCGCCACCGGTTCAGGCAAGACCATGGTCATGGCGATGCTGATCGCTTGGCAGACGGTGAACGCCGTCCGTCACCCGAATAGCCGACGATTCACCCGGGGCTTCCTAGTCGTCACCCCCGGTATCACTGTCAGGGATCGCCTCCGCGTGCTCCAGCCCAACGACCCGGACAGCTATTACCGGAGTCGCGAACTCGTGCCGAGGGACATGCTGGGGGATCTCGATAGGGCGAAGATCGTGATTACCAACTTCCACGCCTTCAAGCCCCGCGAAACGGTGGCGGCCTCGAAGGGCGGGCGCGCGCTCCTACGCGGTCGCGGCCCCGAACTTAACTCGCTGGAGACTACCGGTCAGATGGTCCAGCGAGTCGTACCGGAGTTGATGGGCATGAGGAATGTGCTTGTGCTGAATGATGAGGCGCATCACTGCTACCGGGAGAAGCCAGGCGAAGACGATGAAGGTGAGTTGATCGGCGACGACCGCAAGGACGCCGAAAAGAACCGGGAGGCCGCACGGCTGTGGATTTCCGGGTTAGAGGCGGTTCGAGAAAAACTCGGCCTGAACCGTGTCGTCGATCTTTCCGCGACGCCGTTCTTCCTGCGCGGCTCTGGCTATGCGGAGGGGACGCTCTTCCCTTGGACCATGTGCGACTTTTCGCTCATGGACGCGATCGAATGCGGGATCGTCAAGCTCCCACGCGTGCCGGTGGCCGACAACATCCCCGGCGACGAAATGCCGAAGTTCCGCAACCTCTGGGACCATATTGGCAAGCAAATGCCAAGAAAGGGGCGGGCGAATTCGCCCACTCTCGACCCCCTTAAGATACCGGTAACGCTACAAACGGCGCTGGAGGCTCTCTACGGCCACTATGAGAAGACTTTCGAACTTTGGCGGGAGGCCGGTATCGATGTCCCACCGTGCTTCATCGTAGTCTGCAACAACACTTCAACCTCGAAGATTGTCTATGACTACATCTCTGGCTTCCAGCGCCGAAATCCAGATGGCTCCATGACTTTGGAGAATGGCCGCTTCGAGTTGTTCCGCAATTTCGACGACTCTGGCATGCCGATTGGTCGTCCGCGCACCATCCTGATCGACAGCGAGCAACTCGAGTCCGGTCAGGCGTTAGATTCGAACTTTCGCAAGCATGCCGCGGACGAGATCGAGCACTTTCGCCGTGAGATCGTTGAGCGTAGCGGCGACCGCCGACAAGCCGAGAACCTTACCGACCAAGACATCTTGCGCGAGGTGATGAACACCGTGGGAAAGGCGGGTCGACTTGGCGGTGCGACCCGTTGCGCCGTCTCGGTTTCGATGCTGACGGAAGGCTGGGATGCGAATACCGTCACCCATGTGCTGGGAGTACGCGCCTTTGGCACTCAGCTTCTCTGCGAACAGGTAGTCGGCCGGGCCCTGCGGCGCCAGTCGTACGATCTCAACGACAACGGCCGTCTAAATGTCGAGTATGCCGATGTACTGGGGATCCCGTTCGACTTTACGGCCAAGCCGATCGTCAGCTCGCCACAGAAGCCCTCCCGTGTTGTGCAGGTTCACGCGGTCCGCCCAGACCGGGATGACTGCGAGATCCGCTTCCCACGCGTGGCCGGTTACCGAGTCACATTGCCAGACGAACGGTTGTCAGCGAAATTCGACAAAGATTCGACACTGGAGCTCACGCCTGAACTCGTCGGTCCATCGATCACACGCAACGAGGGAATCATCGGCCAGGGTATCGATCTCAATCTTGCCCACACGGGCGAGCTTAGACGCTCCACCCTCGTGTTTCACCTGACTAAGCGGCTGTTGGAGACGAAGTGGCGCGATTCTGCTCACGAACCCAAGCTCCACTTGTTCGGACAGCTCAAACGGATCACGCGTCTATGGTTGGACAACCATCTAGTCTGCACGGGCGGTACCTATCCAGCGCAGCTGCAGTACTTGGCACTGGCTGACATGGCCTGCGAGCGCATCACAAACGCCATCGTCGCACGGCACCAAGACGAGCGCCCTGTCAAGGCGGTACTCGATCCGTACAATCATGTCGGTTCGACGGCCGACGTCCACTTCGCGACCTCAAAGAAGACTCTCTGGAAGACAGATCCGGGGCGTTCTCACGTCAATTTCGCGGTCTGCGATAGTGGCTGGGAGGCCGAGTTCTGCCGCGTTGCCGAGGCACATCCTAGAGTGCGCGCCTATGTCAAGAACCAAGGCCTAGGATTGGAGGTGCCCTACCGCCACGGCTCGCGAACTAGGACCTACCTTCCTGACTTCATCGTGGTTCTGGGCAACGGGAGCGGCAAAGCCGACCGTTTGAACCTGATCGTCGAGATCAAGGGCTACCGAGGCGAGGATGCTAAGGACAAGAAGTCGACGATGGATACCTATTGGGTGCCTGGAGTAAATAACCTCGGTACTTGGGGGAACTGGGCGTTTGCCGAGTTCGGCGACGTCCATGCGATGGAAGCTGAATTCGGAAGCAAGGTGGAATCCGAATTCAACCGGATGGTCAAACAGTTCCGCCCTGCGGCCGAAATTGATGCCGCGAAGTGGCTCGCTGAAGCTGGCGGGAGCGAACCTGACCTAGAGTACGTTCCGCGACGACGAAGTGAGCCTGCGGAATGATCTTGGTGGACACCTCGGTGTGGATCGATCATCTACTCAGTCCTGAGGCCCACCTCCGTGAACTGCTGGATGCCCGAGAAGTGCTGATTCACGCGATGGTCGTCGGTGAGATCTCTTGTGGTCGTTTACGGAACCGCGAGGAAGTCTTGCAGAGGCTGAGCGATCTGCCTGCCATTAACGAGTGCGAACATGCGGAGGTTCGGCTGATGATCGAGCGGAGAGGACTAATGGGTCGGGGAATAGGCTTTATTGATGCACATCTTCTCTGTTCAGTGCTCAGCCGCCAAGACACCGTGATTTGGACACGGGATAGAGGGTTGAGGCAGATCGCCGATGATTTCGGCGTTGCTTATGCCGCAAGGGCGTGAGGGGAGTATCGGTGACGGCGAACAGAATGTTGAACGCGATAGGGCTCCGGCGCGTCTTTCAGCGATTCGGTCCTCTTGGAGAAAGACAATGATGCCGTGCGCCCATCCCGAAGCGCTCTCCTCGTCTGAGTTGGCAGACTCTTGACCCATGCCACGAACACCCAAGAAGCGTAAGTCCGTCGAGACACTAACCCACGGGGGGGCCTCACGACGTAACATCCCCACGGCCGAATACCACCCCGTTCTGTCGGATGACGAGAGGGCACCGATCCGTGTCGCATACGAGCGCCGCAACAGGGACCTCGACCCGCAGCTGGTTTGGCGCGGAAAGGACCAGCAGGACGCATTCGATCTTGTCATTCAGGCTCCCGCGCTATACATCCAAGAGAAGGTGCATCCCAAGGTCTTGATAGACGACCTGTTGCGGCAGACGACAAAACGGCGGCAAGAGGAAGCTTCCACACCGCCAGACCTCTTCGCCGATTTCAATGGTCTGCCCGATGGCACTGAACGCACTGAGTTCTACCGCCACGACGCAAACTGGTCGAATCGTATGATCCTCGGGGACAGTCTTCAGGTCATGGCGTCGCTGGCGGAGCGTGAAGGCCTACGGGGCAAGGTGCAGTGCATCTTTATCGACCCGCCCTACGGCATCCGATTCAACTCCAACTTTCAATGGTCCACGACCAGCCGTAACGTGAAAGACGGCAACGCCGAGCACATCACCCGCGAACCCGAGCAGGTTAAGGCATTCAGGGACACTTGGCGTGAGGGCACTCACTCATATCTGACCTACTTGCGTGACAGGCTGACCGTTGCACGGGACCTCTTGGCGGAAAGTGGCTCGGTCTTCTTGCAGATCGGCGACGAGAACGTCCACCGCGTGCGAATGCTGATGGACGAAGTGTTTGGTGAATGGAACTTCATTAGTCTTATATCTTTCAAGACGTCAATTGGATTAGGGGCTCAACATTTGGATAATACTAGTAATTATTTGCTGTGGTACTGTAAAGATGAAAAAAACATAAAGACACGCTCATTATTCCGTAAGACAGAGCCAGGAAAAGAAGGCGCATCGCGATACAAAACGCTTCGTTTTTCAGATCTACGAGAACGCCGAGTAACTGCTGACGAATTGAGGCGAGCGGAAACGTTGCCAGTAGGTTCCCGGCTCTACAGAGATCAAGGGTTTACGTCTCGTACTGCTTCCAAGACGACCTTGTTCCCCGTGGGGTTCATGGGAAAGTCGTACCGACCTTCATCGGGGGGATGGCGCACGTCGGAGCTTGGAATGCAACGTGCTATTCGAGCTGACCGAGCATTAAGAACAGGACAGAATATAAGTTTTAGGAAGTTTTTTGATGATTTCAGTGCGTTAGCAATTGACAATTTTTGGTCGGATGTGTCGGGAGGAATCACAAGTCGAACAGATCCAAAAATCTATGTTGTCCAAACGTCTAGCAAGATTATCGAACGCTGTATCCTCATGGCTACAGACCCCGGCGACTTGGTGCTTGATCCTACTTGTGGCTCAGGCACGACGGCCTACGTCGCAGAGCAGTGGGGGCGGCGGTGGATCACTATCGACACCTCCCGCGTCGCCTTGGCGCTCGCACGGGCACGCGTCATGGGCGCACGCTATCCTTGGTATCTGCTTGCCGACAGCCCGGAGGGGCAGCGGAAGGAGGCGGAGGTCACGCAGCGTGCTCCGTCAGACGCACCCACGTATGGTGACATCCGCCAGGGCTTCGTCTACGAGCGAGTGCCGCATATCACCCTCAAGTCCATCGCCAACAATGCCGATGTCGACGTGATCTGGGAGAAATGGCAGGAAACCCTAGAGCCCCTGCTTGAGCGACTCAACGCTGCCCTCGGAGAAGACTGGAAGGAGTGGGGAGTCCCCCGCGAGATCGATAACATTTGGCCCGACGATGCCACGGCTGCGCACACCGAATGGTGGGAGGCGCGTATCGCACGGCAGAAGGAGATTGATGCTTCCATCGCCGCCAAGGCTGACCACGAATACCTCTACGACAAGCCCTATACCGACAAAGCGCGCATTCGCGTTGCCGGTCCATTCACCGTGGAGAGCCTTGCGCCACACCGGATGCTGGCGGTGGATGAAAACGACGACTTTTTTTCCACCCTCGGCCCCCGAGAACTTGGCTACGGCGAGGCAGAGAACTTCACCGAGATGATCCTAGAGAATCTCAGAACTGCCGGCCTACAGCAGGCCCACAAGCAGGATCGCATTACCTTCACCTCGCTCGAGCCCTGGCCGGGACGCTATATTTGCGCCGAGGGGCGCTATGTGGAGGTCAGCGCCACGCGCCGTGCTGGGGTCTTCGTCGGTCCAGAGTTCGGCACTGTCGTGCGGGCTGACCTGGTGGCCGCTGCGCGCGAGGCTGCCGACGCCGACTTCGACGTACTGGTTGCCTGCGCCTTCAGCTATGACGCCCACGCTACGGAGTTTGACAAACTGGGGCGCATCCCGCTACTCAAGGCGCGTATGAACGCCGACCTCCATATGGCGGGAGACCTCAAGAACACAGGTAAGGGCAACCTCTTCGTCATCTTCGGCGAGCCCGACATCGACATCTTGGACGATGGGGACGACACCATCAGGGTGCGTATCAACGGCATCGACATCTTCCGTCCCAACACTGGCGAAGTGCGGAGCGATGGTCCCGAGGATATCGCCTGCTGGTTCGTCGACACCGACTACAACGAGGAGAGCTTTTTCGTTCGCCATGCATACTTCCTCGGTGCCAACGATCCCTACAAGGCGCTCAGGACGACATTGAAGGCCGAGATCGATCTCGACGCTTGGTCCACTCTGAACAGCGACACTTCTCGCGCTTTCGTTCGCCCTGCCTCTGGCCGCATAGCCGTCAAGGTCATCAACCATTTGGGCGATGAGGCGATGAGAGTATTCCGTGTCTAGACTGATTCGAAAGTGGATTTTGAATCAGATTGAACTGTGCCAATCTGGTCGCGATGATCGCACTCGACATCGCCCCAAGGCTGACTGAGGCGTCGTCGCCGTCACGCTCAATCATGCGTACCGAACCGCGCAAGAACGGCGATACGAGAGTGTCTGATGGCTTGTCCCTACCCGGCACTCGGAAGAGACCTTGGAAGCCCTAATCTGAGGCCAATGCCGTTTTTAAGTGCCGGTGGCATGCTTGCGCAGTTCCTGCATTGCGCAGCTTTCAACTTTCAAGGTTTGACGTCGAAGCCTTGGGAGTTCGGTCTGGTCCAGTCCCAATATGGAGGCATGATGCGTAATCCGAAGGAAAATGATCGGGGTTCCGAAGCGAAAAAAATCATGGTTCCGAAGTGAAAATGATCAAGGTTCCGAAGCGAAAATGATCGGCGTACCGATCTGAAAGAGATCGGG
>JAJDWM010000381.1 GCA_022825595.1 Bryobacterales bacterium
CGACCGCTGCCTTGTTCGAATCTGGCGGGCCCGTCGGGGCTCAGCACGGCGAGGAAGCGCCGGGGTACGATCGCCCCAAGATTCTTGCGGTCACCCCGGATGGCGACCCGGGCGTCCTTAGGAGTGTCGCTGTCCCGATAAGCGTGCAAGAAGGGATACAGGACCGGGACTTCTGCCTGCCGCCGCTTTAGATCTGCCTTCAGCGACTCAAGGTGCTGGCTCCACACGCCCGAGAGGAATCTCTCGATGCCGCCCGGCCCGTAGTAGTAGACGCCTCCCACGAAAGGCAGGCCCCGCTTTTTCGCAGGCGGAGCGGCCATGTCCCGCCAGAGGTAGTAGCGCTCCGGCTCCAAGAACTCAAGGTTGGTGTTAAGCAGCGTACGCTGCGTTCGGGCTCCTTCGGCACCACCGAGCTTGACGTAGTTGCGGTCATCGAGATCTCGCTTCTCGGCATGGATTGAGAGCAGTAGAGCTTCGAAGTCGGCCGCCACCCTCCGAAGCTCGCTCTCCGGACCGCCAGCGTCCGCCACGGCATGCCAGTCGTCCAAGAAGTGATGCTGGTGAGGGCGGCTCTGGAGGTAGGTCGTCCACCGGTCCAATGTCTCTCTGTCCAACCCAGCTTCGGCGGCGATCCGCCCGGCGTCGGAGCCTTCCGCCAAGACGCTGTGGCTTGCCAGCAGGAATTCTGCCGTTCGCCCCATGAAGACGTCGATCAGCTGGTCGCGTTCGCGCTCCAAGAAGGCGTCGATAGATCGCTTGCGATCCTCCACCTGTCGGACGGCCCCTTCATAGGCCTGGACCACGTCCGGCGGCGCGAGAGCGTGCCTGTATGCCTCGGAACTGCTGAACACGCCCTGCAAGGCATAGAAATCGGACTGAGGAATGGGATCGAATTTGTGGTCGTGGCATTCCGCACAGCCGATTGTGAGCGCGAGAAACGTCCGACCCGTGACGTCCACGCGATCGTCGTCTCTGTCACGAAGGGCGTGGAAGCCCAGCGCAGGAAGATTCGAAGAGCTCTCGAGCCCCGGCAGCAGATCGGCGGCAAGCTGGTAGACCACGAATCGGTCGTAGGGGAGATCTTGGTTAAAGGCCTCTACTACCCAGTCGCGGTACCGCCAAGCGTTCTCGAGCGGAGTGTCCTCGTAGGCCGCGGACTGGCCGTCAGCATACCGCGCCAAGTCGAGCCACCGCCTCGCCATCCGCTCGCCATAGCGCGGGGAGCTCAGGAGGCGGTCGACTAATCTCTCGTACGCACCGGGCTCGTGATCGGCGAGAAACACAGCGGTGTCCTCAGAAGTGGGCGGCATCCCGAGCAGATCTATGGTCAGCCGGCGGATCAAGGTTCTCTTCTCCGCGGGTGGGGCGGGCTCGAGGCCGTTCGATCTGAGGGCTTCCAACAGGAAGCGATCTATCGGACTGAGCGAGTCGCCGTCCGGAACTTGAGGACTGCCCACGGGCAGGAAACTCCAGAAACTGCGGGCCTCGGCGGACACGGCCGGAGGGCCATCGGTCAACTCCACGGGCCTTGGCCAGTTGGCCCCGCTGGCGATCCATTCCTCCAAGATCGCTATCTCCGCCTCGGCCAGCGCCTCGGTGGGGGGCATGTGAAGATCTTCGCGAGTGCGCCGGACTGCCGCCACCAGCAAGCTCGAGTCCGGATCCTTGGGAACGATGGCTGGCCCGCGCGAGCCACCTTGCAGAATTCGTTCCTGGGAATCCAAGCGCAAGCCTCCCATCTCGGACTCCGCGTGGCAGGCGTGGCACTTGGCAGCCAAGAGCGGCCGGACCTTGGACTCAAAGAAGGCTTCTTCACCGCCCGCGAAGACCACAGGCGCGAAGATCAGGATTGGGGCCAGAGCCCTCATGAGATTCCGGGACCGGACGCAGGACGGCACCACTGTAAGGCTACAACAGGACGACGCGACGCGGGGACGAGTCAGGCACCAAGGATACTTGGCCGACCGCCTCTTCCTTATACACGCGAGCAGGGCGCCGGCTAAAGTCTCAACTGCTCGTTCTCGGGGGCGACTCGTCGGGCGTAGGCAAGCGGTCGGTGTCAGCTGGTTCGCGCGGAGGGGTTGTCGCTCGTCACGCCGGACGATCGACGAATCCGGTCTCAACGGACAGGCTGATTAGGCCAACCCAGTGATCCCGTCCCTTGCTGGCTGCGTTGTCCTCTGACCCCACGCCAACAGGCAGGCCTGCGGGGCACGCCCACCCGCTTCCGCGCCTGCGGCCACCGAATGGGTCAGTCTGCGGGTTCCCGGGCGAAGACGAGACTGCCCCCCAAGTAAGTGCGATCGACCTGGATTTCCTTTACCTCGTCCAGCGGGCAGGTGAGAATGTCTCGGTCCAGCACGATCAGGTCCGCAAGCTTGCCGACTTCGAGCGAGCCCTTCTCGTCCTCGCTGAACGTGATGAAGGCATTGTTGGCCGTGTAGAGCCGGATCGCGTCCTCGCGGGAAATTCGCTGCTCGGGCTGGAGCACGTGCTCAGTCCAGCGGGGCTGGCGAGTCAGGGAAATCCACATCCCGAAGAACGGGTTGTAGGGATTGATCGAGCGCATGCCGCCGATCTTCTGCATGTGGTCAGACCCCCCGCCCACCACCACTCCAGCCTGCTTGAGGCTTGTGTAGGGCTGGAAGAAGCGCAAGCGGGCCTCGCCAAACTGCTTCAGGAGGGTCGCCCCGTCCCGCTCCAGCCAAGCGGGCTGCAGGTCGGCCACGATGCCAATCTCCGCCATTCGCTCGATCGCCTCCGGGCTCATGAAGTTGGAGTGCGTTATGCAGGGCCGCAGGTCCCGCAAGCGGAATTCGTCGTTCACCTCGGAGTATGCGTCAATTAGCGCATGGACAGCGCCGTCGCCGACGCAATGAGCCGTTGGCTGGAGGCCGCTCGCCAAAGCCAGGCGAGAGATTGCATAGGCCTTCCCCGGAGGCACGAACCGGAGCCCTCGATAATTCGGATCGGTGATCGAGTAGACATCGCTCACTCCCCAAGGCTCACGCATGTACGCGGATCCCGTCAGCATTCCCCCGTCCATGAAGAACTTGATTCCCCTTAGCCAGAGCATCGGTCCTCGGCGATGGCGCGGGTCCCGGACCAACTTCGCGATGGTGGCCTCAATGTCCTCCAGTGGCTCCTGCGCGTCGATGGCATGGCTGACGAAGACACGTACTGTGAGGTGACCGTCGGACAGCAGGTCCTCGTAGAGATCAAGGGCCTCCGGACTCGCATTCCTGTCAGCGATGCTCGTCAGGCCGACTCGGTTATACGCGGCAAACAGCTCGCGCAACCGCTTCAGCTTGTCCGCTCTGGTGGGTCGCCTCTGGCTTTCGCGGAACCTGATCAGGTGGGCCCCGCTGCGGATGATGCCGGTCGGATTCCCGTCCGCGTCGCGCTCGATGCGCCCCAAAGAGCCCTGCGGTATCCGGAAATCCCGATCGATTCGGCTCAGCCGAAGCGCCAACGAGTTGAGGGAAGCATCGGGTCCGGTTCGGAAGTAGGCGGGGTGGTCGGGAGCGGCCTCGTCCAGCTCGGCACGTGTCGGGTAGCGCTGCTCGCGCAGGCGCGTGATGAACACCTGCTGGAGCCGGATCCACTCCCCTCTTGGCACGATCCGGGCCCGCTTGCGGAAGTAGTCGAGGACATCCGCGATCGTCTCCATCTCTGGCACGTCGTGGTCAAACTCGTACATCGCCGCACCGAGTGGATGGGTGTGTGTGTCGGCGAGTCCCGGCAGCACTGCCCTGCCCTGCAGATCAAGAACGCGTGTGTCCTGACCCGCCATGGAGCGAATGGCGGAATCGGCGCCGACGGCGACGATGCGGTCCCCACGGACGGCCACCGCTTCGGCGATCGAGAACCGGGTGTCGACCGTGATGATCTTTCCCCCGTGCAGGATGAGGTCCGGGGCCGCAGCAGGCCCTTGGGCTGTCGCTGAGACCGGCCAGAGCGCGCACAGCACGACGCTCGCACAGCCAAAGCTCGGTAGTCCAGATGACCTCATAACGATTCCCCCGCTCGGACGACCGGCAGCACCCGTCGACCGAAGCGTAATCGTCGCACACGCACGGCAGAGCTCCACATGGCCCACCGGCTTGGCTCAGCGGCCCAATCGATCCGGGTCGGCTCCGTCCCGATCCGAGTGCTACGTTGGACACGTGAACGGGACGATGGTTCGCCCCTTGGCTGCCGAGGATCAGGACGCTTGGCGTCGGCTGTGGACCGAGTATCTGGAGTTTTACGAGACGGCGGTCACCGAAGCCGTGTACTCAACGACTTTCGATCGCCTGATGTCGGGGAAGCCGAACGAGTTCGGGTGCTTGGTGGGGATTCGGGGCAACCGCATTGTCGGGATCGCTCACTACCTGTTCCACCGGCACTGCTGGAGGCTGGAGAACGTCTGCTATCTCCAAGACCTGTACGTAGAGGCGCCCGAGCGCGGTACGGGTGTCGGGAGGGCGCTGATGGAAGCGGTCTATTCGGAGGCCGACTCGGCTGGTTGCCCTCTTGTCTACTGGACGACGCAGCACTTCAACACCAGAGCCCGGCGCCTCTACGACCGTATCGGCGAACTGACGCCGTTCATCCGCTACAACCGGAAGCAGGACACCTCCTAGCCGAAATGTCGGTCACTCGATGGGTCTTGGCCCCCTAATCCAAGGACAGGCATGGCCCAGACAGCGTGCTGCTCAGGCCGATCCAGCAGTCACGGGCCGCACAGGGCATAACGGCAGCGCTACCCGAGCATGGCCAGCCAGGGCGCGGCGTGCACAGCCTTCCGCCGCAGGCGACGGCCAGAGCGCGTGCGCAAGCCGAGATAAGGTTGCTTGCGCATCAAGGCGTCAATGCGTGGCTCCTCGCTAGGCCGCACACAGCGTACCTGTACCTCGCACAGAGGGATCGTGGTTCGCTGCAGCATGCCAGTCGCCCGGCAACCGAGCTCTAATTGTCCGGCCCGACTGCCACTCATCCGGAACTTGGACAGGTCCTGGGCGAGAATCGAAGTTTCCTGCGGCGGGTCCGAGGTTCCGTCTCGCCCAAGCTCCGCCGCCAATCCTGGTGGCGGCTCAATGCCCCGCGCTGCGGCGACTGGTGCCCGACGAGTGTGAGAGACTGGCGCGCATGGATCCCAATCGCAGGCGATTCCTCAGGTCGGGGCTGGGACTGGCAGCGGCGGCGATGCCCTCTATCGCGACCCGTACCCAGTTCCGCATGGGGGTTGGAACGGCCTGCTATATGCAGCGGGCCATAGTGCAGCGCGACCTCGACCCGACCGAGAGGTTCACCGAGACCCTGAGCTTTCTCGCGCACTGTAGAGATCTGGGGGCCGGAGGCATACAGGCCTCGCTCACTTCCTTGGACGAGTCCTACGCTGCTCGGCTGCGCGAGGAGGCCGAGAAGGCGAACATGTACGTCGAAGTCTCGGCACGGTTGCCACTGGACGACGCCGGTAGCCTGGACAAGTTCGAGCGCACGGTCCGCGCGGCGCGGGTGGCCGGAGCGTCGGTGATCAGAACGGTAATGCTCGGGGGCCGACGATACGAGACATTCGAATCCCTTGGAGAGTGGAGAGATTTTGGCAAGCGGAGCTGGGAATCGCTGGTCCGCGCCGAACCGGTCCTCCGCCGCCACAAGGTGCGACTGGCAATCGAGAACCACAAGGATTGGCGGATCGACGAAATGCTCAGTGGCCTAGACCGGATCCAGAGCGAGGCGGTGGGGGTGACCATCGACACCGGTAACAACATGTCGCTGCTTGAGGACCCCCTTGAGGTCGCCCGAGCGTTTGCCCCCTATGCGTTCGCGGTGCATCTCAAGGACATGGGATTGGAGACCTACGAGGACGGATTCCTGCTCTCGGAGGTTCCGTTCGGGAAGGGCTGCCTAGACCTGAGGGCGATCGTAGACACGATCCGCGCAGCACGGCCGGACGTCCGCTTCACGCTCGAGATGATCACCCGTGACCCTCTCAAGGTGCCGTGCCTGAAGGAGGAGTACTGGACAACCATGGGGCGCGTGCCCGGACGGGACCTTGCGGCAACTTTGAGGACCGCCAGAGAGAAGGGACGACCGCTGCCTCGGATCGGGCACCTGCCGGAACCGGAGCGCTTACGCGTCGAGGAAGCGAACAATCTCGAGTGCCTGGAGTACGGCAGGGCCCACTTGGGGCTGTGAGGATCCGCCGCCTGTTATGCCCGAACAGGCCCTACAAGACCAGCCCTCCGGCTTGTGCCGTCCGGGAAGGAGTGCCCCAGCGCGGGCTTCCGCCAAGGGGCAAGGATACGACATAGAGATGCTACGCTGGTCTTGAGCCAAGCCGGACGGGCATGGCCTCTCTTGGATCGCGGCAACGCCCGCTCCCCCCCACCTTGGGAACCCTATGTCAGCCATTTCCCGACTAAGCGCACTTGAGATCCTAGATTCGCGAGGCAATCCCACCTTGCAGGCAACCTGCGAACTGGAGTCCGGCTGCACCGCATCCGCCAAAGTCCCGTCGGGAGCCTCCACCGGGATCAACGAAGCGGTCGAGCTGCGGGACGACGATCCAGAGCGCTACGGGGGCAAGGGTGTGCTGACCGCTGTCGCCAACGTTAATTCGGAGATCAACAGTGCGCTCACTGGTATGGATCCCGGGGACCAGCGGGCGGTCGACAGCCGGCTGACCGAGCTTGACGGCACTGACAACAAGGGCCGCTTGGGCGCGAACGCCATACTCGGTGCGTCCCTGGCCGTGGCGCGCGCGAACGCCAAGGAACGCTCGATACCGCTGTTCGAGCAGCTCTCGCCTCGCGACCGCTACACCCTGCCCGTCCCGATGTTCAACATCCTCAATGGTGGCCAGCATGCCGACAACAACGTCGACATCCAAGAATTCATGGTCCTCCCGGTCGGCCTCCCAACATTCCGGGACGCGCTGCGGTCCGCGGCCGAGATCTTCCAGACCCTTAAAGGCATCCTCAAGGGCAAGGGGTACAACACCGCTGTCGGGGACGAGGGCGGGTTCGCTCCCCAGCTGCGATCCAACGAGGAGCCCATGGAACTGCTCGTTGCCGCCATCGAGAAGGCCGGCTATGCACCGGGCTCCGAGGTGTACATCGGGCTGGACGCCGCCGCCAGCGAATTCTGCAGCAACGGCATGTACGTGTTCGACCAGTCCGACGGCAGCAGCCGCGATCCGTCCGGCATGGCGGCCATGTGGGAGGACTGGGCAGGACGCTACCCGCTGCTCTCCCTAGAGGACGGGTTTTCGGAGGTGGACTATGCCGGGTGGAAGATCGGCACGGACCGCCTAGGCCAGCAGCTGCAATTGGTCGGCGACGACCTGTTCGTGACCAATCCGCGCATATTCGCGTCCGGGATCGCCGATGGGTTGGGGAATTCCATCCTGATCAAGCTTAACCAGATTGGCACACTCACCGAAACGCTGGACTGCATCCAGATGGCCCGCGACAACGGCTACACGTTCATCATTTCCCACCGATCCGGCGAGACCGCCGACACGACGATCGCCGATCTGGCGGTCGCGAGCGGCGGTGGCCAGATCAAGACCGGCTCGACATGCCGTAGCGATCGCGTCGCAAAGTACAACAGGCTGCTGGAGATTGAGGCTGCACTTGGCCCGCGGGCGACTTACGCGGGACGCGACGCGTTCCAAGACTGGCTCTAAGTCTTAGACTGGGCCGACAGGCCCTCTCATCGCCCAACGGGGCCCGGCAATGCACGTGAGAGAACACCTGTCGCAGCGGAGCTCCACCGAGGCTCTATATGACGCGACAGTAGGGCCAACCGTGGGTGTGAAACAATTGGGTTGGAGTAGGAGAAGCGAGTGAACCCCGACGTACCAGAGCTGCCAGGCCCGCCTGCGCCGGCGGAGACCGGCGTGCAGGCATCGCAGCAACACTCCCCGGAAGGGCCGGCTGAGCCCAGCCCGACATCGGAGGAGGAAAGCTCGGAAGCCGCCCCAGAGACGGCTGCACACCAGGGTCGGCCCGTGCACGTCGAGGCCCGCGGCATCCCTGCGATGCCAGCGATGCCAGGCGTGCCGTCGCCCGACGACGGCTTTGACGATGACGACGACCTCGACATCCCCGAAGAGGTCACCTATGAGGAGATCATCCGGACCACGGACAGCCGGCCGCGCGGCGGACGGCGGCCGATCTTGGAGGAACTCGTCCAGGGAACGGTTGTGAGCCGGCGCCACGACGGCGTTTTCGTGGACATCGGCCAGAAGGCAGAAGCCTTCCTGCCGTTTGAACCAAGCCGCGAAGATGGCGAACAGCCTAGAGTCGGGGAATCCATTGAGGTGGTCGTCACCGGACGGTCGCACCAAGGCTACCTGCAACTCAGCAGCCTCAAGACCCAGCGTCCCGCCGGATGGATCCACCTGGAGGCCGCGTTCAACAACGGCAAGCCCGTCTTGGGTAAGGTAATCAGCACCACCAAGGGAGGTCTGGCTGTGGACGTTGGGGTGAGGGCGTTCATGCCCGCCTCGCGCTCCGGAGAAAGGACGCCACAGGGATTGGAGGGCTTGGTCGGGAAAGAGGTCCAAGCATTGATCGTTCAGTTGGACCGGGCGGACCGCAACGTCGTTCTCGACCGTCGGGCCGTGCTGATGGAAGAGCGAAAGAAGGGCCGCGCCGCAGCGATCGCCAGCCTGACCGTGGGCCAAGTCGTCACCGGCACGGTGCGCAACCTGCGGAACTTCGGTGCATTCGTGGACTTGGGGGGTATCGACGGCCTGCTGCACGTCAGCGACATTGCTTGGCGCCACGTGAACGACCCATCCGAGGAACTGCGCGTGGGCCAGCAACTGGAGGTAAAGATCCTAAAGGTCGACCGCGCACTTCAGAGGGTCGGCGTAGGGCTGAAGCAGTTGCAGCCGGAGCCTTGGAGCACGGTCAACGACCGTCTCGCAGTCGATCAGGTCGTGGAGGGCCGCGTCACCAAGCTCAAGCACTTTGGCGCCTTCGTCGAAGTGCTGCCGGACGTCGAAGGCCTAGTGCACATCTCGGACTTGGCCTATTCGCGGCGGATCCGCCATCCCGAGGACATTCTGAGCGTGGGAGAGACCGTCAAGGTGCTCGTCAAGAACGTGGACGCCAAGAGGCGCCGGATCGGGTTGAGCTTGAAGGAGGCCCTCGGCGACCCTTGGGAAAGGATACGGGAGGAGCACCCCGTCAACAGCACAACCGTCGGGACGGTGCGCAAGATCCTGCACTTCGGCGCATTCATCGGGATCAAAGACGGGGTGGACGGGCTGTTGCACATTTCCGACATCACCTCCGAACGGCGCCTGCACAGTCCCGCCGAAGTGCTGCGCGAGGGGCAACAGGTGCGCGTCAAGATTCTTGAGATCGACACTGCGAGGCGTCGGCTCAAGGTGGGGATGAAGCAGCTTGAGCCGACCGAGCGGGAACTGGCGCTTGCCCAAGTCACAGCGGGCGAAATGGTGACCGGCCGAGTGCTCAGCGTTGACGGCAGCAGAGTGACGGTGGAAATCGGCGACGGCCTGACGGGAGTCTGCACGGTCGCGACCGGCAGTGGCGACCACAGGGACGTCAGAATGGGCCGGACTTCGAACTTGGGTTCCCTAAAGACCATGCTGGAATCCGCGTGGCAGGCTCCGGGCGGGCAGCGTCCGTCTCCGGGCGCACATGAGGGCCCGACCGCTCCGACCTTGGAGCCACTGACCCCCGGCTCGATTCACTCTTTTAGGGTCAAGACTGTCGACATCGCTAGCGGAACGGTGGAACTTACCCGCGAGTAGCCTAGCGTTCGCTCGCCGGGAAATACGGCGGCCCGCTCACGAGCAGGAGTCGGCCCTCCTGCCAGCAAGGACGACCCTGCGGCACCGCTGCCGACCCATGAGACCGCGAAGTGGAGGCCCCTCCGCGGGGCCTCGTTAGAGAGCTGTGTGGACTGCCGCGCCCGGCCGAGCCTGTGCGCCGAAGATTAGAGCGCCAAATCTCCCTTGTAGACCATGTCCTTGAGTCGGAATTTCCTCTTGATCTCCTTGCCGAAGATCGCCATGGCCATTCCGCCGCCAGGTCCACCGCGACCTGCCGCCCCGGCCTGACGCTGGCCCTGGCCTCCGCCACGCTGGCCACCGCCTTGGGCGCCTCGTTGCCCGGCTCGCTGCCCGCCTCGCTGGCCTCCCTGACCGCCGGCACCCATCTGGGGGCGGTCCAGCTTCATGAAAAACTCGACTTCCCTGTCAGCCAGCACGATCGGATCATTACGCATGAAGAAGTACTTGAAACTCACCCTGCGGTTTTGCGACTCAACTTCCACCGTTGCGGGCATGATGTCTTGCTTGCCCTTACGGCGCAGCTTGGCACTCGTGGCGAGACGCTCCGGCGCATCCTCGAACCGCGCCAAGATCGAGGGCAACCCCTCGACCACTACCACGTAGTACTCCGGCTCGGCATCCAAATACTGCTGCATCTGAGGAGTGAGCTCCGTGCTCTCCCCCATGTTGAACTTGACTTTCGCCGCCTTGATCGGAGCCGCCTCGTCGAAACGCACCACAAGATTCAAGGTCGGCGCGGCACCCTGTTGGGGCATTCCGCCACCCCCGAAGCCTCCGCCGCCGCCACCACCACCGCCGGCTCCAGGCGGACGGCCACCGCCGCCACCGCCGCCGCCACCGCCGCCGCGGCGACCGCCACCACCGCCAACGCCTGGCATGGCGGTCATGGGATTACCCATCGGCACCTTGAGCTGCTTTGCCCACGGCGAGTCAAGATAGATCTTTCTCAGCTCCTTCTCGTTCCACTGCGTGAAGTCTTTCTTGTCCCAGAACCCGGCCCCGAGAAGAGGCGCCGCAATCACAGCGGCGACAATCAGGACCCCAAGAACGTGCTGAAGCGTGATGCGAGCGTGCGTAGACATGGTTCGAGCCTAACATTCATGACGCGCAGGCAGGTGGCGCGGGTTACGGCCAGAGGCAGAAGGCGGCTCGGCATCCAGCGATGTGGGCCGATAACCGCATGATATGGTCGAATTTCAGGCCCATGAGGATCAAGCCCCGGCTGTCGCGCGGACTACGGGATCTGCTGCCGCAAACGATGCTCGCGCGACAACGTGTCATAGACACGGTGCGCCGTGTGTACGAGGCCTACGGCTTTGCGCCCCTCGACACACCGGCGATCGAATACCTCGACGTGCTGTCCGGATCGGCCGGCGAGGAGGCGCAGCAATCGATCTTTCGTGTCACCAACCCGGAGGATGAGGCTCTCGGCCTGCGCTTCGACCTGACAGTGCCCTTGGCGCGGGTGGTCAGCCAGCATCGCCAGATCCCGTTCCCTTTCAAGCGCTACCAAGTCTCACAGGTGTGGCGGGCTGACAAGCCCGACCCCGGGCGGTTCCGCCAGTTCACCCAATTCGACATCGACACGGTCGGCGCGCCGTGCGGCACGGCCGACACCGAGATCTTGGCCGCGATCTGCGATTGCCTGGACGCTATAGGCGCCGGCCCCTACTCGGTCCGATTCTCCAGTCGGGAAATCCTCAACCTGCTCCTTGAACACGCGGGGATTCAGGCAGATCTGGGAACGGACGTCTTCCGCGTGTTGGACAAGCTCGAGAAGATCGGTTGGAAGCGTGTCAGAAGCGAGCTGACTACCGGCTATGTCGACCCTTCAGGCGATCCCATCCGCGGACTGGGCCTTCAGGACGCGCAGGTGGGGGCCATTGAAGAGTTCTTGGAGATTTCCGACCCGGACCGAAGAGCCGTTGTCGACCGGCTGCGAGACCTCTTCTCAGACGTCGACGGTTCGGGAGCTCGCCTTGATACTGTCGAGTCGATCTCTGAGGACTTGGAGACTCTGGGATACGGCAGCGACCGGGTCGTGCTCGATGTCAGCATCGCGCGTGGTCTGGCCTACTACACCGGTCCGGTGTTCGAGGCCGTGCTGGAAGACGCTCCCCAGTTCGGATCCGTGTTCGGGGGCGGGCGCTATGACGGGCTTGTGGCTCGCTTCGGCGGGCAGCGCATTCCGGCCACGGGAGCATCGCTGGGCGTTGACCGGCTGCTGGCCGCTATGGAGCATCTTGGTCGTTGCGGCTCGGAGGAAACGCCGGCCCAAGTCCTCGTGACGGTGATGGACAAGAACCTGCGCAGGGAGTGCCTCGACCTGGCCTTCGAACTCCGGCGCTCCGGCGTGCGGACCGAGATCCACTCAGGCTCCGGAAGGCTCGGCAAGCAGCTCAAGCGGGCGGACCGGCTCAAGATCCCGTACGCGATCCTGATTGGGGAGAACGAGCTGGCCCGGGGCGTCGTCACGCTCAAGCAGATGTCGGTGGCCGCCTCCGAAGGCAGGCACCTGACCGACCATGAAGCATGGAAGGCGGCACGCTTCGGGCAGGTCGAGATCCCTAGAAGCGAGGCAGCGGCACGGCTCAGGGAACTGCTTCAGGGCGGCGGTTAGAGGCCTAGACCGTGATTCGGCGTACGCCCAAATGTGCTGCGCCACGTCAAGTCCGGGCCGTCGCCTAGACGGACGTGCGCACAGGCCGGAGTGGTCAGGGAGTCGGTGTGCGGCGGCTTGAGTTCTGTTGGGCAGCCGACCCCGCGCGCTCTCAGATCCCCGCGACTTTCGAGTCTGGCGCCGTGCGGCAACACACCTGCCATTGGCAGAACTCGAGCGTCGCGAACGGCGGTCTCAGACTGATTGGGCGGTGTGAACGGCTGTAAGTTGGGATTCCGCAGACAGACGAGGGCCGATTCCCGCGGCAAGCCGCGTATCAGACTGTCCGGAGACCTAGGTCCGCCAGTGCGCTAAATGGCACCTTCATCTGCCAGCTGCGTGATCTCGGAACGGCTGTAGCCAAGTTCGGCGAGTATCTCGTCATTGTGCTCGCCCAACAAGGGTGCACGGCGGCGGATGCCTCCGGGCGTTGCCGAGAGCCGCACAGGAGTTGTGACCATTGGCGGGTCGGCTGGTGCACCGGGATACCCAACGGTCTCCATGAACCCGCCTCGGGCGACCTGCGGGTCGTCCAAGGCTTGCTGGGGCGTGTGTACGGGTCCGGCCGGGACGCGCGCGTGCTCAAGCTCGGCGAGCGCTTGCACTGTCGTTCGAGCCGCGCACCAATCGGCCATGCGGGCGCTGAAGATCTCCGCGTGCTCACCCCGGGAATCATCCGTCCGAAAACGTTCATCCTCAAGCCAGTGCGGCTCGCCGAGTAGCATCGCCCAACGCTCGAACATCGGCGCACCGGTCACGAGGATCATGATGTGCCCGTCCCGCGTCTCGAACACGTCTGACGGGGCATTGAGCTGGCCCCTGTTGCCAGTGGCGATCCGATTGGGGGCGTTGACAGCCTGCTCAATCAGCAAGGGACTGGCCGTGGTGAGGGCCGTGCCGAGCAGCGTCCCCTGAACCTCCTGCCCGTGCCCAGTCTTCTGGCGGGCGATAAGGGCGAGAACGGCGCCAAGCGCGCACAGTGATGCGGTGCCGAAGTCGACCCACGGCGCAAAGGACTTCATGGGCTCGTCGGGTGTTCCGGTCAGGTGCATGTTCCCGCAGATGGCCTGCGCGAGGCCGTCAAAGCCGAGCCGCCCTGCGTAGGGGCCCGTTGCGCCGAAGCAAGTGTTGGACACGAGGATCACGTCGGGCCGGACCTGCTGCAGCGATCGATAGTCGAGCCCGAGCTTCTTCAGGGCCCTCTGCGGCATGTTGGCGACCACGATGTCAGCAGTGGCCAGGAGCCGCTTTTGGACCCTGCGGCCAGAAGGCACAGTCGGGTCGAGCGTCAGACAGCGCTTGTTGCGGTTGACCTGCAGGTACATCGCGCCGCTCCCGTCCTCCGGGCTGATACGGCAGATATGGCGATCCTCTCCTCCCCCAACCTTCTCGACACGAATGACTTCGGCACCGAAGTCGCCCAGCAATGCCGCGCACCACGGTCCCGCGATGTAGCGCCCGAAGTCGACGACCCTGACCCCATCCAATACTCTGCCAGTCATTCCTTCGAATCGTTCCCCCATCGTCCCAGCGCTGCCATGCTCCTTGGCCAGATCACGGACTTCCTTCCTGACCCAAGTCAGCGGGCACGGCCCACTCGGATTGATCGTAGATCCCCGAAGCCCGGGCGGCAAAGCGTGCCATTGGCAGCCGACAGCCGCGAAGCCGTGGAACCGAGCAGCGGAAGCCGAATCGCCGCACGGGCGCAAGACCCGAAGCGACAGACGTGCGGCCACGAACTGGCCAACAGCGCCGGCGCGACCAGCAACTGCACCTGTCCATACCGTTCTGGAACTTCGGAGTCCTGTGGCCACGAGTCCTGGTCGATCACAGCTTCGCGGAAACGTGCATCGGCGATCAATTTCGTGACAAGCGACCCTTGACGCGTTGCGTCTGCCGTCTCCCCGTCCCCACACGCCGCAGAGATTGTTTTTGCCGTTCCCGGTCGCTGCGTTGGATCCACCACGACAGACTGGTCTTGGTGCCAATCACGGAAATCTCGTCCAAGCGGGGCACACGGCATCGTTCCGCAATCAGCAAGCCCAGATGCCCGGCGCTTGGCGGGCCGGGCGGCCGCACCCTCAGCGAAAGGACGGCTACGGCAACGGCCGGAATCCGAGTGAGTCCGCAATCGGCATTGACACTCGGGCTGGCATGCGGGACCGGAGGGGTCCCGGCACGGATCCGTCTCGATTCGAGTGCTCACTACAAGAGAGGCCGGCCCGCCTGGATGGGCCCAATCCTTCGCTGATCGGTGTTATGGATGGCCATCTGGCTCGGTGCCTCAGTTCGAATGCAGGCCAAATCGGCCAATCTCACTCACAACAAGCTCCAGTGTCACGACATCTGCATCGGAGTTCCAACAAGTCGCTCCGCGTCGTAGTTCGGCTGGTTCGTGGGAGGGGCTACCCGACTTGCCGGCGGGTCGCGCCAGTGCAGTGCTCCGTGCATCTGGCCGTCTCCGCACTGCTTCGATAAGATGGACGCATTCGCGATCCGGCCAGTGCCTTCCGCGGTGCTTGCCTAGCAGCCCGCGGGTTCAGCCCTTATGCAAATCGAGAGATTCACACTTGGCGTAGGCGATCGGTTTGCCCATCAGGCGCGTCCGCAGCTGCGGGCCTGCATGCTCGCCGCTGAGCAGGGGACAGAAGTGATCCCCACTTGGAACAAGTCGCACCGCGAACACCTGACGGTCGGCACGGAGCCCCCCACGGTCCGCATCGCCGCAGACGAGGCGGTTCGGGACTTGGGGTGGGAACGCCCCTACTACGTGGACGCGGACCACATCAACCTGTCCACAGTGGATGGCTATCTGAAGACCAGCGACTTCTTCACGCTTGACGTGGCTTACGCGATCGGCAAGCCCGCCGCGTCAGCGGATATCGACGCATTGATCGACGGGCACCCGGAACTCGTCGGCTCCACCAGGATCGACGGGGTCCAGGAGGGGTTCGCCCCGACCCGGGACGACGTGGCCCGCACGGCGGGCCAATTCCTGTTCGCTGTGCAGGAGGCGGGCCGCATATACCGCCACATAGAATCCGCCAAGGGGCGGGGCAACTTCATCACCGAGGTCTCGATGGACGAGACCGACGACCCACAGACCCCAGCCGACCTACTTGTTATCCTCGCCGCTATCGCGGATGAGGGCATCCCGATCCAGACGATCGCGCCCAAGTTCACTGGCAGGTTCAACAAGGGAGTCGACTACGTGGGCGACGTTGAGCAGCTCACCCGCGAGTTCTCCGACGACATCGCGGTCATTCGGCATGCTGTCGAGCGTTACGGACTGCCTCCCGACCTCAAGCTGAGCGTTCATTCGGGTTCGGACAAGTTCTCAATCTACGGGGCGATCCGCGAAGCAACGCGGAGATTCGGCGCGGGCGTCCACGTCAAGACCGCTGGCACCAACTGGCTGGAGGAACTGATCGGCTTGGCAGAGGCAGGAGGAGAAGGTCTGCAGCTGGCGAAGGATGTGTACTCCGAGTCACTCGCGGCATGCGACAAGCTGTGCGCCCCTTACGCCGCCGTGATTGACATCGATGCCGGATCCCTGCCTGAACCGTCTGAGGTCATGGGCTGGGAGGCGGGCCAGTACACGGCGGCCTTGCGGCATGATCAGTCGTGCGAGGAGTTCAACCCGCACTTTCGGCAGCTGCTGCACGTCGGCTACAAGGTCGCGGCGCATATGGGCGACCGCTACCTCGGGATGCTGGCAGAGTGCGAGGAGACGATCTCGAGGAACGTGACCGAGAATCTCTACTCGCGGCACATAGAGCCTCTGTTCTTGGAACGCTAGCTGGGCGAAGAGAGGTTTGGGGTCGGGCGTGGAAGCGGCGGTCCGAGGACCGGACGATCTGCCGCCGACGCTTCGACCCAGAGTTGGATCGATAGGCCAAGCAGTCCCCTCGCCCCTCTTAGGCCCGGACGACCCCCCGCCGTTCCGAGTCGTGAACCCGGAAGGTACAGCGCGGATCCTGTTTACCAGCGACCACGCCAGCTGCAGCGTTCCGAGATCGCTCGGCAAGCTTGGCCTACGTGACCGGGACCTGCGGCGGCACATCGGCTGGGACCCCGGGGCCGCCGACCTGACGCTGCGCCTCTCAGAGCTGTTCAACGCCCCTGCTGTGCTGTCCGGATACTCACGGCTGGTGATTGACTGCAACCGAACCCCCGGCACTGAAGACTCCATCCTCCGGTCCAGCGACGGAACGCGCGTCCCGGGCAATTGCGCCTTGAGCGAGGAGGATGCCGGGCGGCGCGAATTTGAGCTCTTCCACCCCTACCACGACGCAATCCGCTCCATGCTGGCACGCCTGAGGAAGGAATCGGGCAGCGGGCCGGCTTACATCGCCATGCACACGTTCACGCCCAATCTGGACGGATTCGACCGCCCGTGGCATGTCGGAGTCCTTTGGGATCGGGACACCCCGCTGGCCGAACCGCTGATCGCGGCGCTGCGGCGGGTGCCTGGCCTGGTCGTCGGCGACAACCAGCCCTATTCCGGCACGGACCAGTTCGACTACTCGCGAGTCGAGCACGCCTCACGAGTCGGGCTACCTTACGTTCTTCTCGAAGTGCGCTCGGACCTGCTGCCGAACGCGTCGAGCGTGGCCTACTATTCGTCGGTGATTGGCCGAGCGCTGGAGTCGGCGCTCGCAGCTCTAGGCGGCCGCTGGCGGACTGACTGATGGCAGTTCGCGAGCCTTCGTTCACCATTGGGATCGAGGAAGAGTACCTGCTGGTCGACCGGACCACCCGGGACTTGGTGCACGAGCCCCCCACCGCTCTGATGCGAGAGTTCGAGACACAGCTGAAGGGCCGCTTCAGCCGCGAGCAGCTCCGGCCGCAAGTGGAGGTGGGCACGTCGGTCTGCACCTCGACGAGCGAGGCGCGCGCGGAATTGGCATTTCTGCGGCGGTCCGTCTCCCAGATGGCAACTGAGCACGGGCTGGCGCTGATCGCGGCATCCACCCACCCGTTCGGGAGCTGGAAGGATCAGCGGCGCACCGACAAGCCCCGCTATGAGCTGCTCCAGAAGAACCTCCAGCTAGTCGCGCAGCGGCTGCTGACCTGCGGGATGCATGTGCATGTTGGCATCGAGGATCCGAGCCTGCGCATAGACACGATGAACCAAGTCTCGTACTTCCTGCCTCACTTGCTGGCCCTGAGCACATCGTCCCCCTTTTGGGAGGGGATTGAGACCGGCCTCCGCTCATACAGGCTGTGCGTGTTTGACGAGCTTCCCCGGACGGGGCTTCCGGAGCGGTTCGAGAGCTTTGGCGAGTACGAACGCGCAGTCGACCTGCTGGCGTCTGCCGGCCTGATCGACGATGCCAGCATGCTGTGGTGGGATGTCCGGCCAAGCGCGCACTTCCCGACCTTGGAAATGCGCATTACGGACGTGTGCACCATGCTCGATGACGCTATCTGCTGTGCGGCCTTCTATCGATGCGTGTGCCGCATGCTGTACCGGCTGCGGCGCGACAATCAGCGCTGGCGGGTCTATGCGACCATGCTGGTCAGCGAGAATCGGTGGCGGGCCCAGCGATACGGGATGGACAGCGGGATGGTCGACTTCGGCCGGGGAGAGACGGTCGACTACCCGGACCTGATGGAAGAGCTGTCCGAGATCCTGCGTCCCGATGCTGAGCACTTCGGCTGCGTCGAGGAGATCGAGCACTTTCGGACCATCCTGAGCCGAGGCACGAGCGCTCACCTCCAGACCTCCAAGTACCACTCCGCCCTAGAGGGCGGCGCGACGCATGAAGAGGCCATGCGGGACGTGGTCGATGCCCTGATCGAGGCGACGATCGCCGACACCTAGGCTCCCCTAACAAAGTTCGGCCCGCGCGCCGCCGAGTTAACCAAACCGCCGGCTAGTCCGTCAATGGGTCAGTCCTGACCGGACCGAGGTTGGTGCGGGATGGGCGGAAAGGAAGAAAACGAGAATGCTAGAGAGCATCTTGATCCCCTTGGCAGTGTTCACGATGGTGACGCTCATCGTCTGGTTCGCAAACGTGACCAAGCGCCAGGAGCAGGAGAGGAAAGCGGCCCTTGTCCGCGCCGTTATCGACAAGTACGCCAGCGCTGAAGAGCTGACGGCAGCCATGACTGGTCGGGAGGGACAGGCGCTGTTCCGGATGCTGTCCTTCGACGAGGGAGGGCCGAGGCGCCCATGGATCGGCCTGGTGATCCCAGGTTCGGTCTTGCTCCTGCTTGGGCTGGGATTCCTTCTATTGGCTTGGCTGGACCATTCGCGAGGATTCATGATTCCGGGAGTCATTTGCGCCGCGGTCGGTGCCGCCCTTCTGGCGTCGGGATACGTCGTCTGGCGCACGACCGACGAGACATCTGCCGAAGCCGACAGCTAAGCCAGTTCCAGCAGTGCAGGACGATGCGCTCCCGCGCGAGATGGAAGAGAACGAATTCGAGCGGCTGTACGTCGAGACGGCACCAGCGATCCGAGCTTACATCCTGCACAACTGCAGCGACTACGACTCGGCTGACGACCTGTGCCAAGCGACATTCACGAGATTCCTCGAGATCCAGCGCCAAGACCGCAAGGCGGTTCGTTCGCCTCGGGCCTACCTCTACCGGATCGCGTCGAGTGTTATCGCCGACCACGGGCGCAAGCTGCAGCGCGGGCGACTGTTCACCCAGCGGGCGAGGCACAGGCGCACCCATCGACCGCCGGAGGCGCATGCCGAGCGGATCGCCGTGCGCGATGCCCTGCGGAGTCTTTCGGACCGCGAGCGCCAACTCCTCTGGTTGCTGTACGGAGAGGGCTTTCGCCACAAGGAAGTTGCGCGGATAATGAACATCAACCCAGCCAGCGTCCGCGTGCTGGCATTCCGGGCTCGGCGAAAGCTGCGGCAGCGGTTGGGCGGAACGGCTGGATTGGATCGGGGGACGTAATGGGCATCGGCCAAGATGACCGAGCGGCAGACCGGTTGGAGACCGCGCTGCGCGAGCTGTACCACGCCGAAATAGACGCCCAGCAGCACGACACCGAGGATTCCAGCCTTGTTTGGGCGAGGGCCCAAGCCAGCCTCCAACTCTCATCGACGCGGCATTCGCGCTACCCGCTGTTCGCACAAGCCGCTGCGGCAGCGGTGGCGGCAGCCATTTTGGCATTCTTCTGGGAGGACGCTACGGCCGGAGTGGCGGGCCTGATCCTAGAGTCTGGGGCTGCCGTGAGCGGATACTGGGCGTCAAGAGTCTCCGAGATCCTTGTCGCAGCGCCCGCGGCCCTGTTTCGGACCCTAATCTCATAGGCTTTCACGCACCGTCCCAGCCTCGCACCTCGGCCAGCAGCCGGCGAGGGCTTGGGCCCTATGATGGGACTATTCGCGAGGCGACGGCATGTCCTTCATTGGCGACGACTTTCTACTGAACAGCAAGGCCGCACGACGGCTCTACCACGGCTACGCGGAGGACGAGCCGATCCTCGACTACCACTGCCACCTGCCCCCCGGGGAGATCGCAGTGAACCGCCAGTTCAAGAACCTCTACGAGATCTGGCTTGAGGGGGACCACTACAAGTGGCGCGCGCTGCGGGCCAATGGCGTGCCGGAAGAGCTCTGCACTGGCGATGCCGACCCTCGGGACAAGTTCATGGCATGGGCCAAGACTGTGCCGTACACACTCCGGAATCCGCTCTACCACTGGAGCCATCTGGAGCTGAAGCGCTACTTCGGCTTCGACGGGCTCTTGGACGAAACGACGGCCGATGAGGTCTGGAGCCTAGCCGAGGAGCGGCTGGCGTCCGAAGACCTGCGGGTGTTCGGGATCTTGGAGAAGTTCGACGTCCGAGCCCTGTGCACGACCGACGACCCCACCGACGACCTTGCGCACCACCAGGCCACCGCAAAGTCTGCCCTCGCCACAAGGGTCTTTCCGGCCTTCCGCCCAGACAACGCGCTGCGCGTGGACGATCCGCAACTATTCGGTGACTGGGTCGAAAGGCTGGAACTTGCGAGCCAGTGCAAGATTGGCGGCCTGCCAGACTTCTGCGCAGCACTGCATGAGCGGCACGCCTACTTCCACGAGCACGGCTGCCGCCTTTCGGACCACGGGCTGGACCATGCCTACGCAGACTTCCCGACAACGGGGGAAGCTAGTCGCATCTTCGATTCGGCGCGCAGCGGACGGGCGGCGACGGCCGGAGAGCATGGGCGCTTTGCTGCCTACCTAATGCTGCTCTTCGGCCAATGGGACGCTGAGCGCGGCTGGACAAAGCAAATCCATCTGGGCGCGCGGCGCAACAACCGGACTTGGGGATTTCGCAAGGCAGGACCGGACACAGGCTTCGATTCGATCGGAGACTGGCGGCACGTCGAAGCCCTGTCCCGCTACCTAGACCGGCTTGACCAAGAGGGCGGGCTGCCGCGGATGATCCTGTACAACAACAATCCGGTCGACAACTACACCTTCGCAACGATGCTTGGCAACTTCCAAGACGGCTCAGTGCCCGGTAAGATGCAGTTCGGCTCCGGCTGGTGGTACCTCGACCAGAAGGAGGCCATGGAGTGGCAGCTGAACTGCCTGTCGAACGTGGGCCTGCTGTCACGCTTTGTGGGCATGCTCACGGACTCACGGTCCTTCATGTCCTACCCGCGACACGAGTACTTCCGCCGCGTGCTGTGCAACCTGCTCGGACGGGAGATGGAGGCTGGGGAGCTGCCCAACGATGAGAACTTGGTGGGAGAGATGGTCCGGAGGATTTGCTTCAGCAACGCCCGGGAGTACTTGAGGCTGAAGGGAGTCTAAGTGGGCTTGAGGGCGCCAGCTGCGGGATCCCTGCCCGGGCAATGATGATCACTCGCCGCCGATTCGCCGGTTCGCTCGCGGGAGCGGCGGCCACAGCCATTGGCTGCGGCCGAGGCCCTACATCAGCCGGTCCAGGGCGTCGCGTCATCGTGCTGGGCCTAGATGGCCTAGACCCGAACATCGCCCAGGCGCTGATGGACGAGGGGCGGATGCCACACTTCCGCAGGCTGGCGGATATTGGCACATTCGCCCGTTTGGGTACGACGATGCCGGCGCTGAGCCCTGTTGCCTGGAGCACATTCATCACAGGCACAGATCCTGGCAGCCACACGATCGCCGACTTCATCATGCGAGACCGGTTCACGTACGAGCCGTACTTCTCGATATGGGAGTCGACTGAGCCCTCCCGGAGGTTGCGGATTGGCGACTACGAAATCGCACTCAGCGGCCCAAGCGTGGTCAACAAGAGGATTGGCGTGCCGTTCTGGACCTACCTGAGCGACGCCGGCATCGACTCGACCGTGATCAAGATCCCGACGAACTTCCCGGTGGACGGAACGGCGACGCGGGCCCTGAGCGGCATGGGCACGCCGGACCTCGCGGATTCGTTCGGCAGGTTCAACTACTTCACGACCGATGACGGAGAATCGTACCCCGGCCTGACCGGGGGGGTAGTGCACCATGTGGCTTTGCGGGACGGAAGGATCGATGCAGAACTGTCCGGGCCGGAGAACTCACTGAGGGTCGATCGGGCCGAGACCAAGGTTCCATTCCGAGTCGTGGTCGATCCGGTCCACGAGGCTGTTGTAGTCGAGATCGAGGGTCAGAGGCTACTCCTGCAGGTTGGCGAATACAGCGACTGGACGGAAGTGCGCTTCCCGCTGGCGTCCGCGCTGGCGACCGTTCCGGGCGTGTGCCGCTTCTACCTCAAGCAGGCCCACCCTCACGTTCAGCTCTATGTGACCCCGATCAATATTGATCCATCCCGTCAAGCAATGCC
>JAJDWM010000496.1 GCA_022825595.1 Bryobacterales bacterium
GGCATTGCGCGTGCTCGGTTTGGCGAAGGCCTCGCAAGCTCGCTTGCGGGGACGCTGCGATCCGTGCGATCCGAAGAGACGCTGCAGTCCGTGGCTTCGTGGAGCGAAGGTTGCGATACTGGCGGTGCGCTGGTCGCCCGAATTCAAGAGGCCGTCGAGGCCGAGCGGAATTCCGGCCCGTAGCCGGACGGCCCGAGATCTGGTCGAGCAGGAAGTGGTCCACGCTGAAGGCTCCTCATAGTCGACTTCCCTCCCCCTATGCGGAACTGCGGCTGCCAGCACCAAGGCGCGATCTTGCTTCCTGAACAGGCTCCTTCGTCGCATCGGGCAGGGGGCCCGCGGAGGAGTCCTAGACAGTTCCGGGTCCGTGCTGCCTGAAGGATTCTTGGTTCCAGATGACACCTCCGCGCGGTGCGGGCGCCAATGGCCGAAGTCTTGGTCGGCCAAGGAGCGGGACACCACCACGCGTTCTGGCGGATTCGGCCGCTCCAACACCAATATCGTCCAACAGACACCCCCGAAGGTGGCGGTCGTGCCTGAATAACGTTCGCGACACACACAAGCGCTTCTTCCCTTGCGCCCGCCGTCTGGAGGCTGTGCGGCTGCGAAAGCCCGGGTGGGGCGAGTTGTCATCGATCCCGGCTGGGCGGTAGCCGAGGCCCGCCATTGGAGGACTGGCGTGACTAAGGCCAAGGATGAGCATTGACTGCGGAGGATCCTTCACCGTCCGCCACCGTCATGCCCGCCTAGTGGCAGGGACCTGACGCATGGCCTCTTCCGCAGTCGCGATGCTCAGGCAATCCCTACTAGTCCAATCGACAAATAGGGGAAAGGAATTCATTGAAACTAGAAAGAAACACGCGTATAATCCGACCATGGCCCATTCTGGTCGACGAGTGATCACGATTTCGCCCGAGAACAGCGAGACGCCGGCCCACGCGTTCCGGAACTGGATCACCCCGAACGCACAGTTCTATGTGCGCAATCACTTCGACGATCCCGAGATAGACCGGTCAGGCTGGAGCTTGGCCGTAACCGGCTGTGTCAAGCGCGAGCTGAGGCTGACCTGGGAAGCTCTGAGAGATATGCCGCAGGCCAGTCTCGTCGCGACCCTCGAATGCGCCGGCAACGGCCGGGCGTTCTTGGATGGCGAGAATCCGGGCGTGCAGTGGGAGGCCGGAGCCGTGGGAAACGCCGAATGGTCCGGCGTCGCGGTCAGCAAGCTTCTGGAGTCGGCTGGCATCGCCGAGGGCGCATTGGAGGCTGTCTTTGAGGGCTGGGACAGCGGAGTCGACAGCGAGCCGGCCGGAAAGGTCCGCTTTGCGCGGAGCCTGCCGCTGGCCATGGCGCTGCATCCCGATACCCTCATTGCTCTCCGCATGAACGGGGAGGTACTTGAGAAGGCGCACGGCTATCCGGCGAGGTTGGTTGTCCCCGGCTGGTATGGCGTCGCATCGGTCAAGTGGCTGCGAGCGATCCGCGTGGTGAGCGAGCCCTTTCAGGGCTACTTCCAGAGCGCTCGGTATACCGTGAAGCGCCGCACTGCAAGGGGATTGAGAGATGACGTAGTGGCAATGATGCTGCCGAAGTCCGAAATCACGCGCCCCCAACCGGGCGAACGGGTGGCGATGGGATCCGTGCTGATTGAAGGAGTTGCCTGGGCCGGCCCAGAGTCCGTTGCGGCTGTCGAGGTCAGTTGCGACGGTGGCCAGTCTTGGAGGAAGGCTGAACTCGTCGGGCCGAAGCGACGCTACGCTTGGACTCATTGGCGCCTCGTTTGGTCGCCGTCGCGCCTTGGCCCTTGCCAGCTGCTCGCCCGTGCTGTCTCGGAGTCCGGAGAGATCCAGCCCACCCGCCACAACCCCCTGCACGGCGGATACCACATCAACTTCAGCCGACCGCTTGAAGTCTCGGTGCAGAAGCACCAGGGGAGCAGGCCGCTAACGTTCGAAATCTAGCATCGGTGTGGCCGTGATTGTCCGCCACCGAGCCCGTCTCGGTCGCATGCAATCCTTGGCGGCCGACAGAGGCTTGGGAACCATCCTGTCGCGACCCGCCGGGCGTCGCACCGTCTAGTGGGGCCCAACACGCTGTGCGGCGACACCAGTCGGTCCCGAACGGCGATGCTGCGGATAGGCTGCCGTAGAATCGTGCTCCAGGAGGCCTTGGCTGGCTCGCCGCTGCGAAAGATGAGATCTCAAACCAACGCCCCAGCACATCCGCGATGCCCCGTGTCAACCTTGAGTCCCGTGGTGGGAAGCGTCGATTCTCCTTGGCCCTGGTTGTCCTTGCCTCGGCGACCCGGCGGGGCGCCGCGATTCGTTGCTGCGAGGCCTACCGACGAGTGATCCACATCGGGCTGACCCAAACGATCTCGCCGTCCGCTTGGTCACCCCGGACGTAGTAGTACGACGTGTCGCCAGGTCGCGAAGTGCTGTCCGTCCAAGTCAGGTCGACCTCGCGAGTGCCCGGCTTTGCCACATGCACGTAGTTGCCGTCCTTGACGATCGAGACCGTCTCGAAGCCTGCGGTGCCCGCTAGGCTGATTTCAATGCGCGGCGGATCGCTCGTCTCGAACTCCTCGCCCATGAAGTGTCCCCAGCTGCGCACGTCGGCGAGAATGTTGTCGGTAGCGCCGTAGACCCTGCGTCTTCGGATGCCGTCCAGCATGGCCTTCCTGGTTGGTTCGGTCACCCAGACGTTGGCGTAGGACATGTGCGTGGAGATGTGGTCGCTGGAGGCCTGAAAGCCCAGTCGGTAGCCCTTTGCCAGGGCATTCGAGACAAAGCCCAGAGGCCTCCAGCCTCCGATGGAATCGTCCGCGGTGTTCGTGCGGGGCCCGCCGGGAATCTCGTAGCTGTGGCGGTCTCCTTGGTAGATCTCCACCCAAGGCTCGACTTCGGGGTCGTTGTCGCGCCAGTCCGTGCCCATGTCCGTGCCGGAAGTGTGCACGGCAGCCAGCCCTCCGAACTGCCGCAGGTAGCGGTACAGCATCTGCGTGTCCGGGGCCGGCTCGCTGGGCGAGTCCTCGGCGGTCTTCGGAAGGCGCGGCAAGGGACGGATTCCCCGCTGGGCGAAGAGCAGGTTTCTGTGCCCCTCCGGATAGCGCACGCTGCGCTCATAGCTGAACAGCGTCACGAACTTCCCCGGCAGGTGGAATGCGTCCGACAGCTTCTGCGTGCGCCACCAGGGGTACTCCCGGCGGCCGTTGTCGTGGTCACAGCAGCCGGCCCAGTCCAGATAGGACGTGTCGATGAAGTATCGCCACGCATCGATCAGGCCGCCGTCGCCACCGCCGTCCCCGCTGATCTCGGTGTGGCGGTGGAACTCGCCACGCATCAGCTGCAGTGTCTCGCCGCCGATCTCCGTCCGGTACGACCGCATCATTGCCACTTGCTCGAGTTCCCGCCCAACTTCCGCCGACACCCGGGGCGGTTCAGCCTCCGGCATCGGTTCTAGGCGGTGGTTCCCGGATCCGCGCTTGGTGCGGTACTCGTGCGCGACCAGGTCGAAGTCGAAGTCGTTCCGGTTCAGGTTGCGCGTGTCGCCTTC
>JAJDWM010000741.1 GCA_022825595.1 Bryobacterales bacterium
CACCACCGCGTTTGACGCGCATGCCAGCAAAGCAGGTGTGTGCCTCCGCATCCAGAGCGTCATTGCTATGCCCGATCTGATTGCGCCTTCGACAGTCGAGGAACTGCGCGATGCCGTGCACGAATGTGGCCGGCAGGAAGCCACCGTCGAGCTCGGAGGCTCGTTCTCCAAGCGGTCCTTCGGCGGACCTGTCGCTCCAGCCGACCGTTGCATCGAGACGGCTCGGCTGAACCGGGTGCTGGCCTACGAGCCGGCAGACCTGACCGTGAGCGTCGAGGCGGGCATGCCGATTGCCAAACTCAACCGCATCCTGGCCCGCAACAACCAAATCCTTCCGCTCGACCCGCCCTGTTCCGACAGCGCCACTGTGGGCGGCGTGCTGGCGTCGAACGCCAGCGGCAGCCGCCGACGGCGCTACGGCACGGCGCGGGACATGGTCATCGGAATGCGATTCGCGACGCTCGACGGCAAGCTCGTCAGTTCCGGGGGAATGGTCGTCAAGAACGTGACCGGCTTGGACATGGGAAAGCTCATGATCGGATCCTTCGGCACGCTGGCCGCGATTGCCTCGGCGAACTTCAAGGTGTTTCCGAAGCCAGAGTCGTCAGCGTCGTTTCTATTCCGGTGCAGCTCCGTGGAGCCGCTGCTTGCCGTCCGTTCGGCGATCCTGACCGGCCAGCTGCAGCCTGTCGCAATCGATTGGCTGGATCCAAGCGTTGCCCGGTTCTCGGGCCTGGAAGCAGCGCACTCCCTGCTGGTCGAGGCGACCGGAAGCGACGCGGTGACGCGGCGCTATCGCCGCGCATTCGAAGCCTTGGCAGCATCGGAGGACGTCGACTTTGAGGGTGTTCCGGCAGATGTTTGGAGCCGGGTTCGCGAGTGCGGCCCGAGTTGGCTCTGCGCCCATCGCGCCGGCGCCTTGCTGCGGGTTTCTACGGTCCTATCGAGGCTCGGGGAACTGCTCAGCATATCCGGCAGTGTCGGATGCGGAGCTTCGCTTCGGGCCGGGAACGCCACAGGCACTGTGATGGCCCCCGATGGCGCAAGCGCCCGCGCTGCCCTCAGCGCCCTCCGACGTGCAGGCATGCTGGCCACGCTCGAGGCCGGCCCGGACGCCCTGAAGCAAGAAGTTGAGCAGTGGGCCCCGCGCGCGGCCGAACTGCTCCTGATGCAGCGGATCAAGGCGGACTTCGATCCCCTTGTGGTCCTGAACCGCGGTCGGCTCTACGGCGTTCTCTAGCGAACTCTACGTGTCATTATGACAACACTTTAGTGTGTCATTCCCTCCATTCGGGCGAGGCTTGGAAATGTGCCGAAGACCTGCTATGAAGGATGGTAAGCGGCCCTCGCATGGCCCGTACGCCCCTCGATCCTTCGGCTCGCTACGAGCACACCCTCAAGCGACCGGTAGAGGTGCGGGGGGTGGGCCTTCACCACGGAGTGGGGGCCGAGCTGCGGATGCTCCCGGCGCGCTCCGGGAGTGGGGTGGTGTTCGTCCGCACGGATCTTGACGGCTTCGAGATCCGGGCCAGTTGGCGACACGTCGCCAAGGTGAGCTACGCGACGAGCCTAATGCGCCAAGGCGTGCTGCTCTCCACGACTGAGCACTTGCTCAGTGTATTGCGGGCGCTGGGCGTCGACAACGTCAGGGTGGAGATCGACCAGCTTGAGCTGCCCATCCTCGACGGCAGCGCACTGCCGTTCGCGCAGATGCTGCAGGAAGCAGGGCTGAAGCGGCAGCGTCGCTGGAGGCGGTACCTTAGGATGCGCAAGCGCGTCGAGGTGCGCGAAGGCGACAAGCGCATCTCGATCGAGCCAAGTCCGGCCTTCGACGTGGACTGCGAGACCCTATATCCCCATCCGCTCGTGGGCCCGCAGCGTATCCAGCTGCGAATCACTCCTGAGAACTACCTGAAGCAGATCGCACCGGCCCGCACGTTCGGGTTCGAGAGGGACTTGGCGATGCTGCGCGACATGGGCCTCATCCGAGGAGCGTCGCTGGAGAACGCGGTGTGTTTCGGGGCCGACTGCGTGATGAACGATTCGGGGCTTCGCTACCCGGACGAGCCGTGCCGGCACAAGCTGCTCGACCTGATCGGCGACGTAGCGCTGCTGGGCCACCCGTTGCTGGGACGGGTCGTCGCCCGGCGCGCAGGCCACGCGATGCACGTGGCGCTGGTAGACCGCATCGTCCACGACGCGACGTGCTTCGACTTGGTGACTCTGGATCAGCTGCCGGCGGACGCGGCACCGTCGTCCTGACCGCTCGAGCGGCTGCGGATCCTGTCCAACGTCAACCGGGCCTGCTGGGCAACTTGTGGGCCAAGATCCTCCCTGGGCCGCTGATACGGCTGAACGATTCCGATGTCGTCCTCCGTACCGACCATGTATAGGCCAAGAAGCGCTTGCAGGACGTGCGTAGCCTCCGGACGGACGACAGTCAGTTCGTCTCCAACCGTAACTGTGTCACCCTCGCGGCGGAGCTGTTGGTCCAGAATTCCCGGAATGGGCGCCCGCACGTCATGGGGCTCGCCGCCCCCTGACGGCTCGATGCGCACGAGCAGGGCCCCGGCATCGAACGCGTCCCCGGGCTCGAGCCGGTTGCGGACCAGGCCTGCATGCGGGCTTCGCAGCCGATAGTCGCGCAGCATTCCGCGCATCTCCTCCCGGCCAGTCGGATCACCGAACTTGGCCAGCGCCAAGGCAGCGTTACGCCGGACCATTGGGTGGGGGTCCGCTACGAGTTCGAGCAGGGCAGCGTGAAACTCCTCACTGTCCGTGTCGTCGCCCATCAGCCAGGCGACTGTCAGGCGCAGCTCCGGCAGTTCGTGACGAGCGACCTGCAACAGAGCCGGGTACCAAGTCTTGACGGATTCGTCGCCCGCACTGATTCGGGCCGAGATCTGCGCCATTGCATGCTGTGCGCGCCGGGGTCTCTCCGAGTCTGCCAAGTACTCGGAGATCTGTTCGTCCGTCAGAGTCTTGCCGAACCAAGTGTCCATCCAGAACCAGAACGGAATCACGATGCTCGCCACGGCCACCACCGTGGCCACCAGCGTGGCAGTGCGGGATGCGAACGCATCCCTTCCTGCTCCTTGGTCAGGCATATCTCCATTGTGATATAGCCTTGCGGCGGGCCACCCCTTCACCCGTCGCGCCGCCCCGCTCAGAACGCCGGACCGCGTTTCAACTCTCGAGCCGGCCTGTGAATTCACAGCTGACCCGCGGTCGAAGAGGGTCCTGTCTGGCGTAGGTCATTCACCCTGACGCGCGATCGAACTTGGGCATCAGATGCGGGTCCTGCCTATTGAGCCACTCAGGCCTCTAGTCCGCGGCGGCGGCATGCGCACTTGGAAGATTCGAAGGAGGTGTGGTGAGATCTGCGACGATCTGACCGAGCGGGCAAAGCTCCATTCCAGTTCCGGGAAGCAACTGCCTCAACCCTAGCGGCTCAGCCAAGCTTCCGACCCGACCCTTGGAACTCGTCACCACCCTGTGGCCCCGGGGCCAGGCTGCCCCCGATTGCCTCTACAGCCGCTTCACATAGACATAGAATGCGCCCACGGAGCTTCCGTCGCGCAACCTAAAGTCGGCTCTCATGCGGGTCTTGCCGGCAGGCAGGGTGACTCGGAGCAGTACCTCTTTGGCACCTAGTTCGACCGGGGCCTCGGCCGTCACCTGGCCAACGCGGACGGTGGCCCGCACGGCCGGTAATGCCTTACCTGGGCTCGCACGGAACGGCGTATCGCCCGGAACGTCGGCTCCGGGAGGAAGCTGTGCGTCGATTGGCGAGTCGGCCTCCCGGGGCCAGCGGCGCAAGCCGATCTCGTAGTCGCCGGCTCTCGCTACGTTGACGTTCCAGTAGCCAGTCGACGAAGCCCTGGCCCGTGCCCTGCGGACTAGCGACTGGTTCCATGGTGGCGACTCGCTGGTGATCCAGTCGTGGCTGGTCAGCCGCGCGGGGTTCTCCGATTCGTGGCCTAGGTAGATGGCGGGTGCCTCTCTGAACGTGGGCTTCAGATCGGCCCACCACGCTTCGTAGAAGGCCCTCAAGCGGGCGAGAACACGCGGCTGGGCCGCGGCCACGTCGTGTTCCTGTCCGGGGTCTTGCTTAATGTCGTAGAGCTCCGTGCCGTTGATCAATCGCCATCGGCTGGTCATCACGGCGCTCCTGCGCCACTTGATGGGCTGCATGACCCTCTGCGAGTCGGTTACCAAGATGCGGTCGGGCCAGGATCCGTCGGCGCTCCCTACCTCAGCTTCCAAGAGCTGGCGGATGCTGCGTCCGTCAAACTCCACTCCCTTCGGTGGCGCGATCCCCGCAAAATCGATCAAGGTGGGGAGCAGGTCGACGTGCGCCGTAATCTGCTTAACGGCGCGCCCGCCGGCAAGTCCGCCGGCGGGCCAGCGGATGAACAGCGGCACACGATGTCCGCCGTCATACTCGCTCTGCTTCCTGCCCCTCATTCCGGCATTGAAGATCTCGTGGCCCGCGCCGGTGCCGTTGTCGCTGGTGAATACAAAGATCGTGTTCTCGGCCAGTCCCTCGTACTCGAGGAATGCCCGCAGACGGCCCACGTTGTGGTCAATGTTGGCGATCATTCCAAGGAAGTGCCCAACGTGGGTGCCAAACCGCTCCACGTAGCGAGCGGCGAACTCCGGCGGCGCATGCATGGGCCAGTGCGCGGCGTTCGTCGCAATGAAGGCCAGAAACGGCTTGTCCGCTGCCCGTTGCGCCTTGATGAAGCGACGAGCGTAGTCAAACCAAACATCCGTGCAATAGCCCTTGACCGGCTGCGGCATGGAGTTGTAGAGGTAGGTTCCGTCGAAGTAGGCGTTGTCCCAGTAGTCGGGAGTCTGGCCCACGCCTCCGCCGCCGTGGCGCATTACCTCGCCGAAGCCGCGGTCTTCCGGCCGGAAGGGGTAGTTGTCTCCCAAGTGCCACTTGCCGAACATGCCGGTGGCGTAGCCGGCATCTTGGAAGACCTGGCCCATCGTGACCTCACCTTCAGGCAGGAGGGAGCGTCCGCCGCTCGTGTGCCAGACCCCGGTACGGTTGGTCCAGCGACCTGTGACCAGTGCGGCGCGGGTTGGCGAGCAGGTTGGGGCCACATGAAAGTCGACCAAGCGGACGGACTCGTCGTGGAGCCGGTCGAGGTTCGGCGTCCTCAGCACAGGGTTGCCGTGGCAGCCCAAATCACCGTAACCCTGATCGTCGGTAATGACCAGCACGACGTTGGGGCGCTCGTCAGCGGCCACGGCGCCGCCCGCCCCCGAAGCAGCAGCAATCAAGAGCAACGCGAAGGGACTGAGCGCGCTGCTTGCCTTGGTCGCCATCGTGTTGCCCGGATGTGCGCGCCCTCGCGCGAGGCAATATAGTACCGTGGGCACTGAGCTGGTGGGCCCGTGCAACGAAGTGCGATGACCAAGAAACTTGGCGTCTTGCTTTCCCTTACCGCTCTTGCCACAGGTCTCGCGCTCGGTCGGCTGGCACTGGCGGATGACGACGCGGATCCAGTGGCATGTGCGTATGAGATCAGCCCATCGGACCCGCCGAACCAAGGGATCCTCTTCGTAGACCATTCCCGGACCGGAAGAAGCGGGCACCTCGGGCACGCCCTCGTCGAGTACCAGGACGGGAAGGTCCTAGCCTTCTATCCGAACTGCTCCGATGACAACGGCGGGCACTCCGCAGTGGGATGGACAGAATACAGGCGTTCTGAAGATGGCGGCAAGACTTGGGGCGACGCGAACGTGCTTGCTTATTCAAAGAACCTGCTGGATGCAGGGCAGGCTGCTGGAGCAAGCGTCCCGGAGCTCTCCGCCTTCGCCGAGAAGGCGGTTGTGACGGACAGCGGCGAGATCGTCCTCTTCTTTCTGGTGTGTGACATCTCGAGGAAGACGGTGTGGTCGCATTTTCAAGTGCCGACGTATGTCACCAGTTCAGACGGAGGACACACTTGGAGCGAGCCGTCCGAGCTCGGCGACAAGCGGGGCAGGATCTACGATGCCCGGTTCTTCAACGGAGAGATCCTCGCTCTCAACTTCGCTAACGACAATGAGATCAGTTTCCTAGGCAACAAGCAGGAACACGTCTACGAGCTGTACTCGAGCAGTGACGGTGGCCGCACGTTCAAGAAACGGAGCGAGCTTCCGTTCAATACCGCCGGAAGATCGTACGGGACCATGGGCCTGCTCGAATCCGGGAGTATCGTCGCCTATGTCTACAACAGGAACGACGAGCGAGCCCTCGACTTCGTAGTGAGCGACGACGGTGGCCGTACCTGGTCCGAGGCAAGGACGACTCAGTTCCGAAAGAAGATCCGAAACCCTCAGCTGATCTCGCTAGACGGGTGTTACTTCATGCACGGGCGAAGCGGCAGCTTCGGCGACGAGAAGGGGCACATGGTCCTTTATTCCTCTCAAGACGGCCAGAATTGGGATGAAGGCTCCTACTTGAGGATGCGCGAGGCAGGACTGGGCGCGTACTCGAACAGCACAGTGATCGGTTCGTTGATGCGCGACGGACCGCGACGCTTGCTGATACAGGCGTCTCACGCGTACGAGCAGAACAAGACCAACGTGCTGCACTGGTGGCTCGAAACGCGACAAGGGCACGAGCATTGAGGAGCCTGGCCCCTCAGGGCAGCGCAGCGCGAACAGGGTATTCGCCCGTGCATCGGCCAGGTCCGTGTGGACTTGGCATAGCCTGGAGCCCATGTTTGGTCCAGAATGTGCGAAGAATGGGGGGAATTCTCCGCATAGAGCTATCACTCCGGGAGATCCGGACACCGAAGACAGCGGGTAGTGATCCGGAGGCACTCGCGTGAATTCAGGGAAACTGGCGGGGAAGACGGCTCTCGTCACAGGCGGCAACCACGGGATCGGGGCCGCTATCGCGAAAGCCATCGGCGCCCAAGGCGCGAATGTGTTCGTCACCTACTTCCGGCCGGAGACTTCGTGTTCGGAACGCGAGCTGCGCGAGGCTGTGTCAGCAGGAATCGGGGGTAGCGCGCTCTATCAGGCCAACCAGCAGCGGACTCCCGATCACGTTGTGTCTTCGATTGCTGCGGCGGGCGGGTCGGGCTCGATGATGGAACTTGATCTCTCCCGCAGCGAGTCTGCGTCAGCGGCGATGGACGCATGCGAGGCTGAGTTTGGCAGCGTTGAGATCCTAGTCAACAACCATGCCTATTGCTCGCTGGAGACCTTCGACCCTGCCAGTGTCGGAGGGAGCGATTACGACGCAAGCGTGGGCCTGACATCCGCGGGCGGGATTGACCGGCACTTCGCCGTAAATGTCAGAGCCACCACACTCCTGATGGCCGAGTTCGCGAGGCGGCACGTCGGGAGTGGTGCCACGTGGGGCCGGATCGTCAACATAAGCACTGATGCCGCACACGCCCACAGCCTGAATGTCAGCTACGCGGCCAGCAAGCACGCAATCGAATCCTACAGCCGATCCGCGGCCACGGAACTCGGCAAGTATGGGGTCACCTGCAACATCGTGGCACCAGGGCCGATACAGACCGGATACATCACCCCCGAACTGGAACGCGACATCATCGAGCGCACCCCGCTTGGTCGGCTCGGTATGCCCCAAGACGTCGCAGACGTAGTCTTGTTCCTCGTCTCCGAGCAGGCGAGATGGGTGACTGGGCAACTGCTCTATGTCGGGGGCGGATATCGAATGCACCAGTAGTCGGGATCTCCGGATCGCTGGCGCGCCGGAATGGGACCGCTCTAGGAATTCTGGTTGCCAACCCTGGTGCCCATGAAGGCGCGCCGGTCGCGCTGGGCCACGCTGACGCTGGCCGGGTGCCTAGGACAACCGACTTACGAGCGAATACGATCTCGTGTGGGAAGTGGCGAAGAATCTCCGGCAGTCTGCCCCACAGGGGCAGAGAGGCCGATGTTCCTCGCTGTCAGGGCCGCCATGGCTAAGAAACGGTGGTAGCTAGACGCCTGAATCCTGACCCGATGCAATCTGGAGGGATCTCCCCGGTCTGGTGATCGGTGGCCGGGGGCGTCCTGCGCGCAGCGACTCTGCCTTTAGGCTGATGGCATGTCGGTCTTGCGTTCCCTCACCGCGTTCGGATCTGTCAGCCTCATGCTCCTGACCGGTCCGGCGATCGCAGACGAGACTCTTTCCCTGTTTGAGGCTGGGAAAAACCTCTCCTCCGAAGAGGTTGCGGCCCTTGAGAGGATGCTAGAGACAGAACCCGATGACGGGAGCATCCGCGCTCGGCTCTTGGGATACTACTCGGGAATTGATCGCATCGGGGACAGAGCGGCACAGGAGGCGAAGCACAGGCATACCCTCTGGTTCATCCGTCGCGCCCCTGGATCGGAGGTCCTGCGCTGGAACCAGGAAATAGACCCGTGCAACGATCCAGCGGCGTACGTGGACGGCAAGAGACTCTGG
>JAJDWM010000751.1 GCA_022825595.1 Bryobacterales bacterium
CCAGTGCCCGTGATGGCATCGTACAATCGGTCGCGGAAGAGACTCCAAGCGTTCTCGCGAAACCGCTCCGTGTATCCCGGGTTGTCCGGGCCAGGCGTGAGCGCGGAAACAGTCGATAGCCGTTCGCAGATTCGTGCTGCCAAGCCTTGAGTTTCCCAATGTCGAAAGAGGAGCTCGTATCCGGTCCATGTGCTCTGAGAATCTACGGCGAAGAGCAAGACCTCCGCGTCCAGATCGGTCACGCTCGCAGCCGCGATGTCATGAACCCCGCTGCGACTCTCGATGATGACGATGTTCGGGTCGAGCGCGTACTCCAAGCGTTCCAATAGGCGCTCCAAGCGGAGCCTCCATGGGTCGTCGCGAGTATCCATGTACGCACGCCCAAGCTTCGAGAGGTAGTCGCCTGCGTCTCGGCCATGGGCGGGAGCGACGTGTACGTCGCCCTGCATTTCATGGGCCCACGAAGGCGTGGCGATCATGTCGTCGATTATCTTGTCGCCCTGACCAACTAGCTCTTCGATAAACCAGTCTACGATCCCCAACTTGGGCTGTGCTTTCCGGTCAAGCATCGCCGCTGCGAGCCCCGGCGATTCGATGTCCAGATCAACCACGAGCACGTCCTCGCCACGGCGCGCAAGGTGCCATGCGAGTACGGCGGCAGTCGTGCTCTGGCCAACGCCCCCCTTGATGGAATAGAGCACGTACCGAGCCGGGCCGCTGCTATCGCGTTCACTGCGGATCGTCCACCACTCTTCTCCGACGAGGAGGTGGTCGACCCAGAAGAAGCCGGGCGAGACTCGGTGCCGAGTGTCGTGAAACTCGTGCAACAAATCGTCGTCGACCCACAGCACAGCCCTATCTTCTGGGTGACCGCGAAGGCCCAAATGGTCTTGTAGCGTACGTGCCAAGCGTCTCAGGAGAACCCGCACGGCCTCGTTGGATTGGGCGTCCTCCGACACCGATATGCCGATCTTCCCGAAAAGGTCGCGCACCAGATAGATGTCGGGGGCATCTTTCGGTAGATCGATGCCACGGATGGCCTTCAACACACGAGGCCGAACATCATCGAACAAGACAAGTTCGTCTCTCAAAGTATCCCGTCCACTTCTGCTCTGCGAATCATCCGCCGGACTCCGCGGGCCGCTAGGCGATGCTGCTCGACCACCTCGTTCCGTGCGTAGCTGGTACGTGCGTACCGATCGTCCGTCGACCAACCTGCAAACGGCTCTCCTTGCGGGAGTTGACGCCGAAACCGCCCACCCCTCCGACCGCGCAATCGCCTCTTGAACTCCGGCCAGATCTCATCGACATGTTTCCGAACCAAAGGCTCCTTCAGCGCCCCCATAACCGCCTTCAGGCCGCACTCGGCACTGAGTCCGTAGAGCTGGTCTGGGTTTCCGAGCCGCTTGTGGTCGAACAGGAGCTCAGCGTCCTGCTAATGACGTCGGTGCGCGTCCGCGAAGTCCGTAGGCGGTGTCATGAATCGCTTCCGTCCTCCAATCGCTCGACTTTCAGTGCCATGAGTCGCGCCAGCGGGTATTCGCCATCTCGTTCCTATGAACAGTAACATCTTGTTCGCTGAGACGCTTCGGCGTGATCTGTCTCGCGCTTTCGGAGTGATCCACAGCCGATGGGGAAGTTTGACTGGCAATCGCACAGTATTTCAACCGATCCAAGTGAGCCGACGGCGAACTGGTAATCTTCCTCGCCCGCGGGACGGGCAGCCATCCTGCAACCACAAGTGGAACGGAGCGACGCTCAACGGGACGGGACCGAAGGTTTGAATACGCGCACGGCTCCGCTCCCGGACCCGGCACTCAAGCCCTTGCGGGACGTTAGAGGGAAAGGCTGCGACGAGGCCAACTGAGTGGCCGGAACGGGCCTAGGGGAGTCTTCGGGAGATTCGGGCTGGCCCTTGCCGACAGGACATACGCCCAGGGGCTCTCCTGGAAGACCTCGCTTGGCGGACTCCCGTGAACGGGGCGGGTTGGGCCACAAATCGACATGGGCCTTCAGCGCAATCGGCACGAGCTGCAGAATGAAACACAAGTGAAGAGAGAAGTACGATGCCCGCGACGAGCCGGGCATGAGCACTCGGCATCTCACTGCCGCGTGGCGCGGTCAGGTCCCCGAGACTCAGGTCGGGCGCCCGCAATTCCCTTCGCCGGGCGGTAGGCCCCGTGCCCTTCCGGTCGCCAGCCCCAGATCCGCTTGAGTATTACCCCATTTGCGGTCGGAGGCTGCCACGTCAGCAAACCGCGCTGTGGCTGCGCCTCACTCACAGCCAGATCTTGCGGGTCTGCCGGGCTGCAACGCCCTCCCGAGGCAATCTGGTGGCAGAATCCAGCCCGGCTGCCCCTGCCGACCCGAGTACTCTCCTGTGATGTCTAGGCCAGACTGTTGCGCGTTCCGGGTGCGCGACGCGCCGTCCTCGAACTCACACAGGATGCGCCGCAGATAGCCGTTCGTCCAGGCCGGGGCCAGAAAGGGTCATCACGCGCGCGGCACCGAGACAGCCGTAGCAGAAATCCTCTGAGTAGAGCCAGCAGCTCCGACACACCCCGCTCTAGGATCGTCCGCCGAGGAACGGCGGACGAAGTCGGGGAGGTACCAGGCATTGCCCCATTCCCAGGCTTTGCCGGTCATGTCGTAGAGGCTATAGCCGTTGCAAAGGGACTGCTTGACCGGGCCGTGACTGCCGAAGCCGTCCAGCAAGCGATCCTGATGCGGTAAGGTGCCCTGCCACAGGTTGGCCTAGCGGGCACCACCCGAGGTGAACTATCCCACAGGTGCAGTCCGCACGCAAGTTGGCTTGCTGCCATCGGTACGGGCGATCGAAGCCCCGTCGGCTGCCAAGACGTCCGACTCAGGGTCGCTGTTCACTGAGGTACGCGTCGACTAGTTCCGCAGTGTCGTCAAGGGTGTCCCTAAAGTAGGTGAGGATTCCTGACCGCGGATCTAAGATGCGCTCTTTCACGGTCAGGAAGACCATTAGGGCAGCGGCAATCTCCCTAGCCTCCCGCCATTCCTCAGGCTCGTCCTCGAGGAGGGCGGCCAGAGCCTCCAGAAACTCGGGAGTCATTCCATCGAAGAAGTCGCCACCCACTTGAGGGAGGGCTTGGGATTGCCCAGTCGGTAGGTTGCGCGTCATCTGTCCTTGCCGACTGCCACGGTCTTCCTCATGTCGCGCACTCAATGCG
>JAJDWM010000099.1 GCA_022825595.1 Bryobacterales bacterium
AGAAGGCTCACCCTTGACATTCACGCTGCCATCGCCCACGTTGAGGCCCTCCAGGGTAATTGCCGCCTCGGCCCCGCGGCGGACGCCAAGCGGGTACGCCGACTGGATGAGTGCGAATTCACCCACCCTGAGCCGATAGAAGTGGTCGCTGCTGCCGCTCTTTTCGTAGTCGCTAACGCGAACGATGTAGTCCCCCGGCATATCGAAGCGGTGCGCAAAGAAGGGATCGGCACGGCCCCTACCGGCATTGCCCAGCCGGACGGGATCGTGGTTGGCTGACAGCAGGTCGATCACCGGGCGGATCTTGGAGCCGACTTGCATGCCGGCCTCCTCAAACACCAGCTCCTGACCGGCCTCCACCGTAATCGAGAAGTAATCAGCGTCGCCCGGCTTCGATACCACTCCAGACATTACGGCAGGCAACGTGACTCTTGGGTGATCGTCGGCCGTGCTGTCGTGTCCGTCGGGCCCTCCCTCCGACACGACGTCCCACTCGGGCTCGAGCAGAATCTTGCCGGCCGGGCTGAGGCCGAAATCCGTGGCAAGCAGGAACCGGACGGGACCAACGTCAGCCTCCTTGTTCACCGTCACGTCGACCTCGACCCGATACCGGAATGGCTGAGGCCCCAGATCGACCGTCGAGACGAATCCACCCGCCCCCAGCCTCGGCTCTTCCGGCACGGTCGGCATCTTGGCCACGTCCCGCACCGTGCCACGCACCGACGGGTCGTCGAAATGCACGGAGGCCGCACCGAGCAGGTTGTAGCCCTCGACCACAATCGTGTGGACCGCCCCCCGCGCGACGCCCCTTGGGGCGATCGACTCGATGGTCGGAGGTGTTGTGCGGCTGCCGGTGGGATGTTCGGCCGGGGACGCGGCCATCGCCGTACCTCCCGCAAGCAGGATGCTCAGCGCAGCGGCGGTGGCTCGGGCTCGGTTCATCATTGCGATCCCCTCACTTCTTCGTTGACGCTCAGGGCGTCGTTGTAGTCTTCCGTGTCGTAGATGCTCAGGGACCCGTCATAACGGCCCGCAGCTAGGCGGTCGCCATCCCCCGAGAAGGCCAGTGACATTACCCAGTCAGGCTGGCCGTCCAAAGTCGCAAGCTCCTGCAGCGTGTCGGCGGCAAACACCTTTACCGTCCGGTCTGCCGCCGAGGTCACGATTCGGTTGCCGTCAGGCGCATAGGCGATGCGCAGGATGGGCGACTGATGCGCAATCAGGACGTTGACCAGACGTCCGCCATCCTCATCCAGCTCCCACACGCGGATGGTCCGATCGTGGCCCCCTGCCGCGACCCTCTTTCCCGAAGGGTGGATTGCGATGGAATTGATTCCGTCCGTAGGGTCGCTCAGGGTGTACAGGCGTTCTCCCGTGAGCGGATCCCACACCTTGACCGACCGGTCCGCCGATCCTGAGAGGAGGCGCGTCCCGTCCGGCGTGAAGGCCAGCGCATAGACCGCGTCTATGTGGTCACTAAGGGTTCGCAGTTCCGCGCCGGTCGCCACTTCCCAGAGCTTGATGTCCTTGTCGTAGCTAGCGGTCGCCAAGCTGTCGCCGCCAGGCGAGAACGCCAGTGCCTGAACGGTGTCCTTGTGCCCCTTGATTGTCGCAACCTCACGACCGTCCGCCACCTGCCAGACCCTAACCTGCCCGTGCTGCTGGGGGGGACCGCCGCCGGCCGCCACCAAGCTCCCGTCCGGCGAGAATGCGACCGTCCGCGCAATGTCGCTAAGGCCGTCCAAGAAGGTGACGGCCACCCCCGTACCGGCATCCGCGAGCGCGACCCCGCCGTGTCTGCCCAGCGCCAGTAGCCGCCCATCGGGGTGGTATGCGACGGAGAAGATCTGGGGCGCAACCTCTTCGGTCGGCTCGATGGGCGGCAGTCGCCCCGGCTGGACACTCAAGGGCTGCTCGTCGTGGCCTTCCGGGCCCGGAGCTCCAGCCTCGATCCAGCGCCTGAGGACCTCGACTTCGGCCGCTCCCAACGGCTCCGCTGAGAACGGCATCCTCGGTTCCAGACGCCCCGCGACCATCAGGTAGAGCGGGCTGGACTCGGGGTCTCCTGGCACAACTGCGGGCCCGCGCGTGCCACCCCTCCCGAGGGCCTCGCGCGTCACCAGGACGAGACCGCCCATCCGCGTGTTTTCGGAATGGCATCCCACACAACTGCGCTGGAGGATCGGCGCAACGTCGGAAGTGTAGGTCGGCGAGGCAGCCGCTGAGACAGCCCAAAGGACGGCAGTCGCCATCAAGAACTCAGGACAGGACCGTCCAAGCACCCGTCTCCCGAAAACAAGCTGCGCTCCCCGACGTCGATGAGCGGGCCACCCAGGCCCCACTGGCGTGAGGCCTCGCTTTGGCTGCCCATGCTCGCGCACCGCGCAAAGTCCAGAGAACGTCAAGCCGCGCCTGCTAGTGGTTGAACAGAAACTCCCGAGTGGTCAACATGGCCCACATCAGGTCTTCCACAGCTTCGCGGCCAGCGCGGCCGCGGGGTCCCCGCCCTTCGCGTCCGTCGCGCGCTTCCCGCAGCTCGTCGAGAATCCGCGACTCCTCCGATTCGGTGGGGTAGCGGCTGAACGCCGACAAGAATAGATGCTCCACTATTCTGCGGTCCGACAAGCCGAGGGCCAGCAGGCCGGCCACGTTGTTGTCCTCAGCTCGCAGCTTGCCGTTGAGCGTCTCGCCATTGATGACGTGCAGGGCCTGGGCGATGCTCGGGTCGTCCGAGCGCTCCTCCACGTCGCAGACTAGGCGAGGCGGCCGGCCGAAGGACTCCAAGAAGCGGGACTCGATCTGCACGTCCGGCAGCTGGATCGCCCGCATGCCGACCGGATACCCGTCGAAGCGGGACTCCGTGCCGCTGATCAAGGACATGGCGTCGAGGATCACCTCCGCCGGCAAGCGCTTGACCTGATACCTCGAATAGTACCGATCGTCCCGTTCGTTCGACGCGTTCGGGACAGACGACCGCTGATACGTCGCCGAGTTCATGATCCGGCGAATGAGGTGTTTCACGTCGTACCCGCTCCCCACAAAGTCCCGAACCAGAGCGTCGAAGAGCTCCTCATTGGACGAAGGGTTCGTCGCGCGAAGGTCATCGGGCGGCTCGACGAGCCCGCGCGCGAAGAAGGCGGCCCACACGCGGCTGACGACGTTGCGCGCGAAGTGCGGGTTGGCGTCGCTCGCGAGCCACGCCGCCAGATGGACCTTGCGGTCCGTTGCGGAGTCCAGCGGCAACTCTTCGCCTTCCAGAGGGGTCGGGGGAAGCGGCTCGCCCGTGCGCGGGTGCGGGATGTCCCCGAAGTCTTTGGCGAAGATCACGGAGTCGCCCGGCTCGTCTCCGGACTTGATGCCGATTCGCGCAAACAGGTTCGTAAAGCGGTAGTACTG
>JAJDWM010000399.1 GCA_022825595.1 Bryobacterales bacterium
CGCATTCCTGGACGAAGGGGAGCTAGTCGACCTGTGGGAAGGACCTCCGCAGGACGCAACAACAATCTATAGATGCGTCGAGCCGTTATCGAAAGTCGGCGATATTCGGAGGCCCGTGCTCCGCAGAGTGTCCCGTGGTCTGTACCTCCTTCCGGGAGACCTCGCCCTTGCCGGTTTCGAAGATCTGCTCTCCAGAGAGTGGCCCGACTGTCTAGGCAGCTCGCCCTGTCGCGCATTCCGTTCGACCACATCTTTCTGGCGGGTGATACGCCTGGGCATTGAGGAAGCGGAGGCGGACATCGTCCTTGTGGATGTCGGACCCACCTTGGGAGCGATCAATCGATCAGCCCTGATCGCCACGGACTTCGTGTTAGTTCCCTTGGGCGCCGATCTCTTCTCCCTGCAGGGACTTCGGAGTTTGGGACCGGCCCTCCGTAGGTGGCGAGGAGACTGGACTATCCGACGTGACCACTGGGTGTCGCCCGAATTCGAACTCCCGGGCGGTAACATGCGGCCGATCGGCTATTCTGTGCAACAACCCGCCATACGCCTGAGTCGACCGGTGAGAGCCGACGATCGCTGGTTCAGGCGGATGCCTGGCGAATACGTCAGGAGCGTTGTCAACGGAACGTCGGTCTTGGACAATGTCACACCTGAGGACGATCCGAATCTCGTAGGAATCATCAAGCACTTCCGCAGTCTGATCGCCCTCGCGCAGGAGGCTCGCAAACCGATCTTCTCTCTGACGCCCGCAGATGGCGCTATCGGGGCCCATGCCGTTGCGGCGAATGCCGCATACGCGGACTTCAAGGAACTGGCGGAAGAGCTGTTGCGCCGAATGCAGCCGGGCCAAAGGTAGTCATTCCAGTCTGGCCAATATGCGTAGTGGTCGACTTACCTGTGCCCCACAGGCCGCCGCACTGTTGGACGGCGCGGACAAAAACAGCGAATCGGCTGGGCGCTGGCCGTCGATTTCAAGGCTTACCTCGAGTTCACGCGCATCGACAGGAGACGCCACCCACCTGCGCGTGACCGCATGCGAGAGGGCCTCCTTGGGAAGCCGAAGTGACAGCAGCCGCGGGAGCGGAAAGGTTGCATCATCGACCGAGCGCGCTCCTCGTCCGAGGAAAACTGAGCCCCCTTCGACCTCGTTTGGCTGATCGAGCACCCAGAAGGGGCCCAAGGACAACGGCAACCGCAGGCGAGCCGACCTAGTCCGGTCCATTGCAACCGCTCTGGTCGCTCCCTCGCAGTTGACCCCCTTGCCCCTAGCCGCTGTCGGGCGTAATTTGGGCATCAGTGCCTGGGGCTACGAAGGGCTACGAATCGGGATACTGCGGGCTTAGAGGATCCTGATTCCCTATTAACCTCATCCCAGTAGACAACCGGAAGGGGTGGGATCTTCGGTTATTTGGTGGCGGGCGGGGCCCCTCAGGCGGTGGAAGTGACCGTAGGCAAGAGACGCTGGGGTGGCTGGCGGCAGCGCGCGCGGCCGGGTTTCTTGCGTAGCGGTCTTACTGCGGGCAGGGGCCCTCCCCTATGCGCCGCTGCGCACGCAACGCGCGTGCCGCGCCGTCCGGGGCGGCCAGTTCCGCCTAGGCCACGCTGGAGAGAAGGATCGGCCGTGGCAGCAGCAGCGCCGTCACCACCGCCTGCAGCAGCCTCGGGAGCATGGCCGCCAGGTCGTAGCGGCGGTTGAATTGGTACTGGAACTCCGCCAGGTAGCGCGCCGCGTAGTGCGCCTCGAAGTAAGGAGGGCCATCTGGCATGGCTGAGATTCACCCACGCAACGGGTGTCGGACGCAACGCCGCTCAGCTGATCGCCATCGATGGTCGCTCCTGAACGCTTCCAAAACGGCGGTGGCCTGCCTTAGACCCCCTGGCGGGCATGACGTTGTCTGGCACTACTTGGATGCCGTTCTCGAGGACGGCCGGTTCTAGGTGTCCCAAGCGGTTTACGAAGGCAAACCGGTCCTGTGCGTTTGCGTGACCAACGGAAGAACGTGCGAGCGGGACATCGATGCCTTCGCCGACTTCCTAGCGTCGGTCACGGTGCGATCACGATGGTCGAACAGATCGGAGCGGGAATGAGTCGCCTCGACCATTTTCTGGGCCACGAGTGCCAGGCCTTCGCGCCCCGAACCCCTCCCGCGACCAGGCGTCGGAGTTGTGGAGGATTCCGGAACGTTCCGGCGTACTCCACAGACACCCCGCCCTGTGTCGAATCGCTAGCCCCTGAACGGGGCAGGATCGATTGATTGACCAGCCGGCGCGAGAGAATGGTATGCTCGGCGAACCGCGGGCCCGGGTGACGCGCGTCCGCTGGAACGATACTTCGGAGTGAAGATCTTGCGAATAGCGCTTGCAGTCGTCGCGGGCTACGCCGTGATGTTCGCTGCCTCTATAACTGGAATCGTCGTCCTTTGGGCTCTTCTGGGAGCCGAAGGCGCGTTCCGCGCCGAGAGCACAGTGGCGAGCCCTATATGGAGTGTTGCGAATTGTGTGTTCGGCCTTGGTGCAAGCGTCGCCGGCGGCTTTGTCGCCGTGCGGGTCGCAAAGCAGAAGACGCACCTTCCTGAAGTCGTGCTGGCCGTCCTAGTGCTTGCGTTGGGCTTGGTCATGGCCGTCAATCAGCTTGGATCCGAGCCTCCGCCGCTCCCGGAAGGGAAGGCCGTCGGCGACCTGACCTTTGTCGAAGCAGGCGGAGTGGCTGTTTCCCCCACTTGGTACAATTTCTCGATCCCCTGGATCGGAGCAGTCGGCGTGATGCTGGGGGCCAGTCTCAGGCGCTTCACAGGCTGATCGCGGCCCTCGGGCGAAGAGCTTTCACCCTTTGGCTGTGGGTGCGCTCGCAGTTGACGTTGCGGAGAAGCACATTCCCGGACCGTGGCCCGGATGGTCTTCCGGTTGGCAAGGCCGGTTAGGCGAGACGCGCCGAATGTGGCGGTGGACGAGGGTAGCCGAATCGCGCATGGGGCCTCTTGAACCACCCACCGATCCAGTCAGGGGAGCAAGGGCTTGCAGGTCTCCCTGCGTGAGGACGCCAGAGGGTGCTACGAACCAAAGCAGCTAACCGAAGATCCCACCCCTTCCGGTTGTCTACTTGGATGAGGTTAATAGGGAACTAGGTAGCGGATTGAGGGAAACGCCACTCGCGCCCAACTCCGCGCTGCGTTGACCGCTCTCTCGCTCGAACTGGCGTGGAGTATCGTACGGACGTATGAGGCACCACTTGAGAGGCATCAAATGGTCTTGGGCATTGGCTGCGGGATTGTTCGCTACGACTGCATGCGACGACGCTCGTGGTCCAAGGTCTGCGGCCGCCCCCTCCACAGATCAAGAGGCAATGATGTCCCACTTTGCGGCGGAAGCTCGCCGAATCACGGACCAGGCCGTTGGGGAGACTTCGTCACGAGAAGCCTGGGACGCCGTTCGGGATCAGCGATTGGCGGAGCTCCGGGAGATGCTGGGCTTGGGCTCCCACCTGTCCCGGACACCCCTGAACCCGCAGGTCAGGGGCCGAATAGAGCGGGCCGGATACGTGGTGGAGAGGATTGCGTTTGAGAGCCTGCCAAAGGTCTACGTCACAGCCAACCTCTACCTGCCCATTGACGGCGATGGCCCCGTTCCTACCGTCATCTACGTCTGCGGCCACGCTTACTCTCCCCATGGCGCAAAGACGTCCTACCAGCGCCACGGGCACACGTTGGCGAAGCACGGCTACGCCAGTCTCGTCATAGACCCGCTGCAGATCGCCGAGACCGCCGCCCTGCACCACGGCGTGTACAACCAGGAGATGTACGAGTGGTACACCCGCGCGTACAGCCCGGCAGGGCTGGAGGTCTGGAACGTAATTCGGGCGCTGGACTACCTGGAGACGCGCCCTGAAGTCGACAGCGAGCGCTTCGCGATCACGGGCAGGTCCGGCGGCGCCGCGATGAGCTGGTTCGCTGCCGCTGTCGAGCCCCGCATCAAGGCGGCGATCCCGATCATGGGCATCGCCACATACGCCGCTGCCGTGGCGAACGACACGCAGCGGCTGCATTGCGATTGCATGTTCCCGGTTAACTTCCGCATGCAGGACCTGATCCATCTCGGAGCGCTCATCTCGCCAAGGCCGCTATTCACGGCACATGGCCGAACGGACCGGCTCTTCCCAGTCGAGGGGTATGAGGAATTCTCCTCGGCCATGGGTGCGCTCTACGCGTCGCAAGGAACGCCCGACCGGTTCCGGAATCTGGAGGTCGACAGTGGCCACGAGGATTCGGATCTGCTTCGGGCCGAGGCGGTGAAGTGGCTGGACCGCTGGATTCTGCGGCGTGATCCGCGTGAGATCGACATGGCATTCGACCCGATCGACCCGGCTGATCTCTCCGTGTTCGGGGGCAGTCCTCCCGCCGATGCCCGAAACCACTTAGCGCACGAGTTCTTCATACCGGATCCCGAGCCGACCCGGTGGAAAGGGCCAGCAGATTGGGAGGCTAGGCGCGCGGAGGTGCTCACGGCGCTCCGCGGCCAAGTCTTCCACACGGTTCCTGAAAGGATCCCGGCCCCCGAGACCTTCGCCGGCGCGCTCGATCCCCCGCAAGGGTTCGAGCCGCTGGCTTACCGCTATCCGGGCGATGTGCCGGTCGAGGCAGTTCTGAGGGTCCCCGAGTCACCTGATGGGCCGGCACTGTTGCACGTGGCGGCTCCAGGGGAGGGTCCCGTCGCGGCTGCGCAGCTATTGCGGAACATCCGCAGGTTCGGCTCGAACCCGGTCATGATCGTGTTCCCGCCGGGGACGGGGCTGGCGACTTGGCCCAAGTCCGCCTGGAAGTCCTTGCTGCGCAATGCGATGCACGCTGGGCGCACGGTGGACACTGTCCGCATTGCCGCCGTGCTCGCCGCTGCGCAGATCTTGCGAGAGCGGGCGGGGGACTGGCCTGTCACGGTGAGCGGGATCGGTCCGGCCGCCGGATGGGCGCTGTATTCGGCCGTGCTTGACTCCGAGATCTCCCACGCCATCTTGGTCCGCGCGCCGGATTCCCACTTGGACGGGCCGGTCGTCTTGGGTGCCATGCGCCACGCAGACTTACCGGGTATCGCCGCGTTGCTGGCCCCTCGGCGCCTCACCTTTTACGGGCGGATGCCAGCAGCATTCGAGCCGACGCAGGACGTGTACGAAGGCCTCGGGGTCGGCGAGCGTCTGGCTGTCTCAATGAGCATCGGTGCCGCCCTCAATGGTCGGTTCGGCCACGGCTTTTCGCTGGGCTTGTGACGCGACCGTAGGGCGACCCAACTCTGCTACCGGTTCGCTGGTTATCTCAGAGGGGCTGTGCTAGCGCCTGCCGTCAGCTGAGCGGATGCGGCGCAGGAGGCGAGTCATGGACGCTACCCGGTCCGGTTCCGAGGTGAATCGGTTGCGGCGCTCCCCGAGGTCTTCCCGGAGGTTGTAGAGCTGGCCGTAGGGAATGCTACGGTCGGTCTCGAAGGGGTGCCAGATGCCGTCAGCGACACTGCGGCCGCCGCCGCCCTGGACCAGCAGCAGCTTCCAGTCTCCCTGGCGAATCCCGTAGCCGCCGAAATAACCGTTGTGTACCAGCGACTCTCGCGTGGGTCCTGTTGACTCTTGGTCGAGCAATGGCCCGAGGAAGCTGAAGCTGTCGGGCCCGGCACCGGGCGGCAGTTCGCGGCCCAGCAGGTCCGCGAGCGTTGCAAGTGTGTCTGTCAGGGCTATCAGCGCGTCGGATCGCGACCCGGCCTTGATCCGGCCTGGCCAGCGCGCCAGCAAGGGGACCCTTTGGCCTCCCTCGTAGGCTTCAGTTTTCTGGCCGCGTAGCGCGCCGTTTACCCGATGGCCGGACAGGTTGCGCAGGACGGCGCCATTGTCACTCGAGAAGAGGACGAGCGTGTCGTTGGAGAGGCCCAGCTCATCGAGTGTGTCAAGAATGCGACCGACCGACCAGTCCAGCTCGAGCACGAAGTCACCGTACGGGCCGATGCCGCTTGAGCCGCGGAAGCGCTCGTTGGGAATGATCGGACCGTGCGTGTTGCGATGGGCGAAGTACAGGAAGAACGGCCGACCCGCTTGCGCCCTGATCCAGCCTTCGGCCTCTTCCGTCAGTTTGATGGCCAGCTGCCGATGGTCATACAGAGCGCCCAGCCCCCCGGAGAAGTAGTGCCGCGGCGGAAAGCCGAAGCGCTGCAGGTACGACACGCGCCCGATCCAGCGCTGGTCCCGGTGCAGCCGCAGCGGAGAATCCGGCGATAGGCCCACGACGCGGTGGTTCTCGATCAGGACATGCGGCTGCTGTCCCACGTGGGGTATGCCGAAGTAATAGTCGAATCCCACCTCGAGCGGTCCCGGCGCGATCTCGCCGTTGTAGTCCACGCCTGCATCCGACCAGTTGGCGGAGCCTGGGCGGCCGTAGCCCAAGTGCCACTTGCCCACGATTCCGGTCCGGTAGCCCTCGTCCTTGAGGAGCATCGGCAGAGTGTAGCGACCCTCCTCGATCAGCAGCGGGTCGTCCGACCAGACGTTGGACGTTCCTGCCCAAGTGCGCCAGCTGTAGCGGCCGGTCATCAGACCGTACCGTGTCGGAGTGCACACGGGGTGTGGGGAGTGGGCATCGGTGAACAGCTTGCCCTCCCGCGCCAACCGGTCGATGTTGGGGGTCTTGTAGAGGTCGGCTCCGTACGCGCTGAGGTCCCCGTAGCCTAGGTCGTCGGCAAGGATGAAGACGATGTTGGCGGGTCGCTGGCCCGGCAGCACCGCTGGTGCAATCAAGCCCGTCAACAGCGCTGCCAGGGACCAGCGCGCACGTCGCACGGTTCGCATCAGGCAGTCCCCCTAGAGTTACGGGAACTGGGCGGCACAGCCCCCTCATGGGCCCAGCGCCACGCTACACACGCCCGCATCCGCTGGCGGCCTCGCTTCAAATGGTGGGCACGCCCAGACTCGAACTGGGGACCTCCTGCGTGTGAAGCAGGCGCTCTAACCGACTGAGCTACGTGCCCGCCCGGAGCTCCAACTTGCCCGGCCACCACGGGCGCGAAGCTTGGAGCTGGCCTCGACCACCTCACGATTGTACAGTCACCCTACCGTCCTGGCCGGCCGTGTGCGGAGCCTCGCACTGGCCGCTGCTAATAGCCGAGATACACCGTCTTGAAGTCTGTGTAGAAGTCTAAGGCGACTGGCCCCTGCTCCTTTGGCCCGAAGCTGGATTCCTTCGATCCTCCGAATGGAAGCTGGTACTCCACTCCGGCGCTCGGAAGGTTGACCGTGATCAATCCAGCCTCGATGCCGTTTATGTACTCGAAGATCCGCGAGACATCGCGCGTTTGGATCGAGGCTGACAGCCCGAATTCGGTCTTGTTGGCGATGCGCATGCAGTCGTCGAAGTCCGACGCGCACATCACTCCCAGCACTGGGCCGAATACCTCCTCTTGGGCGATGCGCATGTCCTCGGTCACTCCGCTGAACACCGTGGGCTCGAAGAAGAAGCCCTTGGCCAGCGGTCCCTCGGTCAGGACGCGTCCCCCGCATTCCAGTTTGGCGCCCTCACGCTCGGCCAGTTGGCAGTATCGGTCGTTGGTGTCCAGCTGCGCTTGGTCGATGGCCGGGCCAACGTCCACTCCGGGCTCCAGCCCATTGCCGACGCGCAGGGCTCTCGTTGCAGCGACGACCCGCTCCAAGAACTCGTCGTGGACACCGTCTTCGACGATGACCCTGCTGGTTGCCGTGCACTTCTGCCCAGTAGAGAACATTGCCGCGTTGACCGTGTTCGCTACGGCCTTGTCCAAGTCGGCGTCCGCCAGCAAGATCGTGGGGTTCTTGCCGCCCATTTCGAGCTGGATGCGCAGGCGCCTTGCTGACGCCTTTGCGTGAATTGTCTGACCCACCGGGACCGAACCTGTGAACGAGATGGCCTTGACCGGGCCGGCTTCCACCATCGCGTCCCCGACCTCTGAGCCAGAGCCGCAGATGAGGTTGACCACCCCTCGTGGAATCCCGGCCTTGTGGCAGGCTTCAGCAAGCCTCCAGCCACACAGGGGCGCTGCCGTCGCGGGCTTGACCAGGACGGTGTTGCCCGCCACCAGTGCCGGCGCCAGCTTCCAGGCGGGAATGGCGCTGGGAAAGTTCCAAGGGTTGATCTGCGCCACCACGCCCAGTGGGCGGCGGACGGCGTACATGAACACTCGGTCACGCTCTGAGGGAACTTGAATCCCGGGGATCCGGGAAGCCTCCCCGGCGAAGTACCGGAAGATGTTGACGGAGCGCATCGTCTCGCCCTTCGCCTCCGGCAGGGTCTTGCCCTCTTCGCGGGTCATTTCCTGGGCGAGTTCGTCCAGGTTTCGTTCCAAGATGTCGGCGACCTTGTACAGGTAGGCGCCGCGGGCAGGGGAGGCCAGCGCCGCCCACGCCGGGAACGCCTTTCGGGCCGCCTCAGCGGCCGAATCGACGTCCGCCCTGGTGGCCTTGTGGAAGATTCCTACGCAGTCGTCCGAATCGGCTGGATTGACGTTCAGGAACTGGCGGTCGGACGAGATCCACTCACCGTCGATGTAGTTCGGGTAGGAGTTGGGCTTGCTCATTTGGGGGTCAGTCTGTCGGACTGCCGGAGCTCTCGGGCCGTCCGGAGTCGCGAAGTTCCATCATTGCACGCGATGTGCTGCCTGCCTCTTGGGCTGCGGTGCATTCCAAAGGTACAGATCGGGCGTCCCCCGACTCTTCGACGCGGCCGTTCGCCAAGCCTCCGCCCCCGAAATGGGGGGCCCCAAGGCAAGAACGGAGCCGGGGCCAGCAATGACGACTGGCCCCTCGCTCTAGCGAAGGATCAGGCCTGACGCCTCCGATCGGCAAGAAAGGCATCGCGGCTCGACTCGGACTCGAAGAAAAAGGTCGTTCCCTCAAAGTCGGCCCTGACGGCATCCTTTGGATCGACGAATGTGCCAGTGTGCGGATCCCTTTCCAGGCGGCCCGGGCGCGCCTTTTTCGACGAGCCGCCGCCCTCCGGACCATCGGCGGGCTTGGTGGCCGATCCGGCCATCTTCCGCGCCATGAAGCGCGTGATCTCGCGGATCAGGTTACGGACGAGCGCAAGGCCGATCACGCCAAGCACCAACAACAGGAGGTTTCGAATTGCCACAGAGACCCCGTTGCCATTTCGGCACGGCACCGCTCTCCGGCACCGCGCCGAGATTCCTTGCGTTTCCTGCCGGGCCCCGGGGCCCGGCAGGCCCGACTACTTCCTGCTGCTCCTGCGCCTCTTAGGCTGCTCGAAGGTCGTCTCAAGCGTGCCGCTCAAGCTCTGCACCATCGCTTGGGCGCTGGCAGCGTACGGCCCCTGAGGGTCGAGATCGAGGTATTTCTGGTATGCCTCGACTGTCCCGGGCGCCGGAACGACTGTGCCGTCTTCCTTCATCTGGGCCGTACCGACCAGCACGGTCGCAAGCTGGTAGTAGGCGTTGGCGAAATCGGGCTGGACTTCGGTCGCCTTCGTGAACGCGCTAATGGCACCGTCCGTGTTGCCCGTGTTGACCATTGTGGCACCTAGGTTGAAGTAGTACGTGCCGGCGTTCTCAGGAGCCAGCTGCGCGGCGGTTTCCAGCTCTGCGGCACCCTCTTCGACTCGCTGGAGCCGGATCAGAAGCAGGCCCAAGTTGTTGTGATACGCCGGGTCGGGCTCGATCGAGATCGCCCTGCGATACGCGGCGATGGCTTCCTCGCCGACCGCCTCACGCGCATCGCCAACCTTGGTGGTGACCATCCCGCTGAGGGCCTCCGCCAAGTTACCCCAAATGACGTGCTGCTCCGGATCGATCTCCGCCGCCACCTTGAACTGCTGGACGGCGGCGTCAAAGTCCTTCAGCCGCTTGGCCTCCATGGCCGCGTTAAAGGCCTCATTCAGCTTCTTATTCTTGCTGATCTGCTGCTCTCGGGCCTTGAGCTGCCTCTCGTACTCCTTGCGCTGGGCGTCGGACATTCCGGCCAGCTGCTCCTTGGTAGGACCTCCAGCCGCTTGGTTCGCAGCCGCCTCGCGCTGGATTTCCCGGAGATCGAAGTCCAGAGGCTTGTCGTCGCCGAGCTTGAGGGGATATCCACCGACGCTGTACACCTGCTTGCCGTCGATCTCAAGCCTGACGTTGTAGTTCCCCAACGGCAGTCCGGCGTGGAAGTAGTTCCCACGCTTGTTGGTCTTGACCTTGTAGTTGCCGCGTACGCCGATACGCTCGATGTACACCATCGCATCGCGGAGTCCTTGGCCATCATGGTTGATGACCTTGCCCCGAAGGGAGCCAGTCTGAGCCATGGCGCTGGTTGCGAGCAGCGTCAGGACGAGGGCTGCGTAGATGCAGGTGCGCAGTCTGGTGCTTGTCATGGTATGTCGCTCCTGTGCTGGGTGGCTTCTCAGCCGAGATCTATGATTAGCCTACAGCATTGGGCGCCATGGAGGGGTCAGGTTGCAGTAGAGGAAGGTGCCGCATCCCCGGAATCCGGTCCCATGATGCCTGAGGGACGCACTCCGCCGGTGCCTTCGGCGAGCCCAGAGCTGGATCCCGAGAGCTTCCGCCAGGCGGGCCGTGCGCTGATCGACTGGATCGCTGATTATTTCGCCCACCCGGAGGCCGTGTCGGTCTTTCCGAAGGCCAACCCGGGAGAGCTGGCCGACAAACTTCCTGCGTGCCCCCCCGTGCATCCCAGTCCGCAGAGCGAAATCCTGGCCGATTTCGAGCGCGTCGTGTTCCCGCACCTCGTCCACTGGAGCCATCCGGGCTTCATGGCCTACTTCGCAGCTGGCGGGTCCGCTCCGGGGGTGTTGGCGGACGCGCTGGCGGCTGCGGTCAACAATGTCGGGCTGTTGTGGAAGTCCTCTCCCGCCCTGGCCGAACTGGAAGGCCGCACGTTGGAGTGGCTGGCGGAGGCCGCGGGACTGCCTGAAGACTGGTTCGGGATGATCCACGATACGGCCAGCACGGCTACCCTCCACGCAATGATCGCCGCCAGAGAGAGAGCCGCCGCGGCGGCAGCCGATGCCGGCTCGTACCTTGACCTCAACCGTCTCGCCACCTACACGTCGGAGCAGGCGCATTCATCGGTGGAGAAGGCCATGGCCGCGCTTGGGCACGGCAGGCGGCGCTGCCGCAAGGTTCCCTGCGACGGGCGCTATGCCATGCGACCGGACGCTCTCGACCGAGCCATCACTGCCGACAGGAATGCCGGGCTGACTCCGATCGCGGTGACGGCCACAATCGGGACGACGGCTTCTACAGCGGTCGACCCGGTTCCTGCGATCGCCGACATTGCGGCGTCGCACGGACTTTGGCTGCATATCGACGCGGCCTACGCCGGAGCGGCCGCCATTCTCCCCGAGATGCGCCACCATTTTGAGGGCTGCGAATTGGCCGACTCGTTCGTGGTCAACCCCCACAAGTGGCTATTCGTCCAAATGGACTGCAGCGTGCTCTACACCGCTGACCCGCGTTGGTTGCGGAGCGCGTTCTCGCTGGTTCCGGAGTACCTCACGAGCCAAGAGCACTCACGGGCAATCAACTACATGGAGTGTGCCATCCCTCTTGGCCGACGATTCCGTGCTCTAAAGCTGTGGTACGTGCTGCGATCCTTTGGCATTGAAGGCATCAGCTCAGTCCTGCGGGAGCACATACGGCTAGCGCGCCTGCTGGCGGGCTGGATCCAGGACTCCAAGGAGTTCGAGTTGGCGGCGCCTGTTGAATTCGCGCTGGTGTGCCTGCGCTACCGGCCGGGCGGCTGCGACGGCGTCCGCGCGGATGCGGCCAGCCGTGCCCTGCTGGAGGCCGTCAACGCCACCGGCCAGTTCTTCCTATCCCACGCGGAGCTTCGCGGACGATACGCAATCCGCGTATCGATCGGGAACATCCGAACGGGTGAGGCGCACGTGCGCCGATTGTGGGAACTGTTGAACTCGTTGGCGGGTCACACGGCCACTGATCCCCTCTCCGGCCGTCCGTAGTTGTACAATTTGTGGCGGTCTGAGGAATATGGGCTGGCGTAACTCTTCACTAATTGCGATTGCAGTGATCTTGGTCGTTCACGTCCCGCATGGGCTGCGGGCGTCGACTGAGGAAGCAGATTCCCTTGAGCGGGAAGGGAAGCCGGCAGAGGCGCGCCAAGCCCTATCGGACTGGCTCCAGGATAGTCCGGACCAAGCCGCAGCCCAGACGGCTTGGGCCGAGTTCTTGGACCGTTATGGCGACCCGCTGGCCGTGGAGGCCTACGCAAGGGCGACCGAGGCTGCGAATTCGGCAGGGGCCGACATGGCCTCTGAGCTGCGCAGACGAGCCGCCGTCACCGCGCTCGTGCACGGTGACGCCGAGTCCGCGCGTTCCGCTTTGGAGGCCCTTGATGCCGCCGGTGAGGGGGGTGCTGGCGTGCGTGCGCTGTTGGCGCCCACGCCTCAGACCGAATCCGTGGAATACCTGGACGTACCGGGCACGCGTGATTCGTTCAGCCGGATGGCCGCTCTCTCGACAGACTTGTCCACCGAGGAGATCCTGCCGTTCCTCGGACGGACCATCTTCACGGGCGGGTACCACGCCAGCCGCGGAGGCGGCACGTTCGAGCCGACCGAGTACCTGCGCCTGCTGAAGCAGTACCTAACCCAAGCCCGCGAGTTGGAAGAGTACGCCGGCCCTGACCGCGTCATCGAGATCGGCGTGTGCGAGTCAGAGGACACCGCCAAGCTGCTGCGCATCATCGGCTACCGATTGCGGGGAGAGTGCGGGCCGGATGTCGTGCTGGAGACCGTAAACCCGTCCAGAGCCTTCCTGGCCATCGACTCGGCGTTCCCCCTGACTGACTTGGAACTCGCGTTCCGCCGAGCAGAACCGTTCCGCTACCAATTCGGCCCGACGCGCCTTCCGGTAATGTTCGGGCGTGAGTACTGGCAAGGTGCTGCGCGCAGGGAGCGGGGCGACTTCCTGGACACATTCATTGATGAGCCCGTGCTCGCACGCCTTTACGTTGCGATGTACAACCTTCACCAGCCGACCGCGGAGGCGCTGCGAGCCGCCGTGGCCGTGGACAGGCTCTCAGACTACGCACCGGTCCTGGACTTCTTTGGCGCCATGTTCGAGGTGCGCGATGGCGTGGCGGTCACGCCTGGCGGTGAACGTTCGCGGTCAGCTTGGGAGCGCCTCACGGGCGTTCGCGTGCAGCAGGGGGGACGGTTCTTCCAGCAGCTGATCGAGAAAGACGATGGCTGGATGGCCGCCTACTACGACGCGGTCGCGCGGGTGCAAGGCTCAGCGGCACGCGCATACTTCCACGAGCCGGGCCGCATCGAGCGCTTCTACCAGGCCGTTCGGGGCCGGGTCACGAGCCCGGGCCCTGCGAGGCCCATTTTCCGAGCGAGTGCCGACTTGCTGCTGGTAACGGCCAGACTGGCCTTCCTGCCGTCCGGTGCCCCACGGATTCCTGGAGGCATAGAGCCTTGGAGAGACCTCTTCGTCACCCACCCCCACGGGAAGTACGACGGGAAGCTGACTGAGTCCGCCACGCGCTGGACGAACGCCGATGACGTGGTTGAGGCGATGTTCGCGCTGTCTCGGAAGGCGATCGAGAACGAGCCACTGCGCATGTTCCTCGCCATCTCCGACCTTGACCGCAAGCGACGTGCCCCTCTATCGAGCTCCACGGTGGTGCGGCTGATCCGGGCGTTCCCCGATCACGGCGAGCAGTTTGCAATCTACGGCGATTCTCCTGACATCGCCGAGGAGACGATCACGGCGCACCTTGACACGATGGCGCGGCTTGACCGAATCGGCAATGACCTGCGCCGCGCCAATGCCGTGGGCACCCTCCAAGCTCAGCTGGCAATCTGGCAGGTCCTCCGCCGCAACGGCTCAATCCCACCGGAACGAGCCGACGCATCGATGCTGGCTCTGCTGTCGGCAACGACTTCCGCCACCGACGCCCAGGGGGTCTTTGAGGCGGGGCGCGACGGCGTGCTTACGCTGTTGGAGGCGGCCGGCGGTGACGCGTCCACGCCACAAGAATCCCTGTTAGACTTGCTCGTCGGCGATGCTCCGACACAAGGCCGAGAAGAGCGCGAAGAGGTATTGGCCCGTGTCAACCAGCTCTTGGCGCTGCAGCGCCTGGTTCCCCTCGAGACACTGTTTGACCTGGCCGACCACCTGGAGCGAGTCTCCCGCGGCGAGGCCTTCAACGTCGCGATGGCGAATCGGCTAGCCGAGAGCATTTCCGACATCCGGCTCCCGCGATCGCTGCTGTCCGTCGAGGAGTCCAACGCGATGGCGCGTGGCCATTGGGTGGAGCGCCACATCCAGGCCCAGCAGAGGCTCAACCTGCGGCGCGCCGTGGACCGAGCCCAGGGCAACCCGAGGAGGCTGCTGTCAATTCGCGGCGAGCTTGCCCCGATGCTGCGGGACTCTCTGGTCGGAATCGTTTACGCCCTCTATGCCCCGCCCGGGGCGGAACTCATCCGCGCGAATCCGCTATTCGTCCGGAGTCACGACTTCTTGGGGCCCGAGGGCCGGTTTGCGTGGGCGCGTACGCGCCTGCAGTCCACCGGTTGGCCCAGCAGCGGCGGCGGCAGGCTGGTGGGCTCGCTGGTATCCCTGCCGTACGAGCTCGCATCAGCCGAGCAGAACTTCATGATTCCGACCGAGCGGCAGGCCCTAATCTGGCAGGACCTGGCGCCGCAGATGCTGCTCGGTGCCACCCTGCCTCGGTGGTGGAGCGTCACACCTGCCGACCTGCACTACGTCGGGCTTCACCTCCGTATGGCAGAGTCCTTGCTGGGGCAGGCCGCGCTAGACGGACAGGTGGCGGATACGCTGCTCGCCCGGCTCGGCGACAGGCTGGAGCCGTCGCGGGTCTGGAAGATCCGCGAGCGCTTCCGGCAGGGAAGGGTCAGGCAGGCGATCGAGATCGTCACGCCGGCCGAACTGTTCGCGCTGGCGCACGGACTTAGGGAAGCCGAGACCGATCTGGTCAATCGTTTCGGCCAACCGTTCCTGGGCAGGATCCTCGATTTGGAGCGTTCGGATCCCCAACGATTCAGCGAGGAGAGTTCGAGCCGACTGTTCGGCATGCCCCACCCGCGCTTGGCGCATTCCTACCAGCTTGAACTGCTCAACTTGCCGCTGTTTCCGACCCTGATGGGCTATTCCAGCCGAATCTTGGCCGAGACCTGGGAGTCGAACAACCTGTTCTGGGCGTCTCTCGCAGACGAACTGCACATCGCCCCTGCGGAGATGAGCCTGCTAATCCCCGACTGGACCAAGCGCACATTGGAGCGCATCTTTGCCACGCACCTCGATGACTGGCCGGCCCTGTGGCGGTCACTGCGCATCGTTGCGGACCAGGTTCGCGACGCCAATCGCCAGACTGCCAGCGGTAGTGCGCCGTCTGGGCCGCGTGTGGCCAGCGTGCGAGAAGGACCGTGATACAGGAGACTGTGAACATGTTGCGAAACACCGACAGGCGATGGGGCCGAGCGGTCACGGGGCGGGCGGCCTTCTGCGCCGCAGCCGTGTGGGTCCTGTTTGTGCCCTCCACGGCGCTCTGCCAAGCAACGCCGGACCTCCCTAGATCCGAGGCGATCTTCGAGGTCGAGGTGGACCTCGTAATGCTCAACGTCGCTGTCACGGACCAACGTGGCCGGTATGTGCAGGGACTGAGCCCTCAGGACTTCAGGATCACCGAGGATGGCTTGCCCCAGTCGATTGCCTCGTTCGGCGCCGGCAATGTAGCTCCCAGGAGAGTGGCTCGCACTGGAGTGCGGCCGGGCACAACGCCGGGCGACATCGAGTTCATGATTCCTGAGGCTATCTCGGACCAGCTGGTCGGCACAAACGTGTTCGTGCTGTTCGACACCAGCAACTTCATGTACCGCAGCTTGGTGTACGCCGAGGATGCCATTGCGGACTTCATCCGCGGGCTGGACGGCGCGGACTCCGTGGCGGTCTACTCATTCAGCCGCAACCTGACGCGTCATGCGTCGCTGTCGGACGATCACGACGACGCTCTGCGGGGCTTGCGGCGCTCCGTGGCCGGAGACGAGACGGCGCTCTACAACTGCCTCTTGCTGACGTTGCGCGACGCGGCCGAAGTCAGCGGCCGCAAGGTGATCATCGTGTTCTCCAACGGCCCGGACAATGCTTCCGCCGTCTCCCCGGACGACGTCGGCGCGATCGCTGAGGACGAGGGGGTGCCGATCTACGTCATCAGCACGCGCGCACTCAACCGCGATCCGATATCCAGCAACGCATTCCGCAGGATTACGCAGCGCACAGGAGGGAAGGCCTACTTCGCCAAGACTTGGCAGCGGCAGTCGGAGGCGTTTGTGGAGATCCGGGAGGAACTGGCTAGTTCCTACACCGTGACGTATTACCCTCAAGCGAACCCCAACCGCGGTTGGCGAAGCATTCAGGTCGAGCTGCTCAGCCCCGAGCACCGTCGGTACCGTGTGCGCACCCGCGCCGGATACCGGCCCAAGCTCTAAGACCGTCAGACCGGATGTCCATCCGGGTCATCCGCCGGCTGCAGGCCCAAGGCCACCAGGCGTACTGGGTAGGGGGCTGTGTCCGCGATGAGCTGCTCGGCTGGCCCGTCAAGGACCGTGACGTCGCGACGGATGCCCTGCCGACGGATGTGCGCAGGCTCTTCCCGGGTGCCCGGTCCTTGGGCGAGCGGTTCGGGGTCGTAATCGTACGGCACGGAGGCACCCTCACCGAGGTGGCCACTTTCCGCCGGGAGAGCGGCTACCGCGACGGCCGCAGGCCGGACAGGGTGGTATTCACGGCCGATCCGAAGGAGGACGTGCGTCGGCGGGACTTCACGGTCAACGCAATCCTGCACGATCCGGTCGCAAATGTACACATCGATCACGAGGGCGGAATGGCCGATCTTGGCCGACGATTGATTCGTACGGTGGGGTCCCCCCACGATCGGTTCGGCGAGGACCGGCTGCGGATGCTGCGAGCTGTTCGGCTCGCGGCCCGCCTTGGATTTCGGATCGAGGAAGGCACGATGGAAGGCATCCGCGCCTGGGCCCGAACAATCACCAGCGTTGCCGCCGAGCGAGTGCGGGACGAACTGAGCAGGATTCTGACGGAGGAAAGGCCCCGGCAGGGGTTCGAGATGCTCGAGCAGGGAGGGCTGCTCGAGCACCTGCTACCGGAAGTCCGGGCAATGCGGGGTGTAGATCAGCCGCCAGAGTTCCACCCTGAAGGTGACGTATGGACACACACGATGATCATGTTGCAAGGCCTGCGCGAACCGTCGGCGCCGTTGGCCTGGGGGGTCTTGCTGCATGACGTCGGCAAGCCCGCGACGTTCAACAAGACCGACCGCATACGCTTCCATGGGCATGCTCGGGTCGGCGTGGGCATCGCCCGCCGGATCTGCAGGCGCCTCCGATTCTCCAACGCTTGGACAGAACGAGTCTTGGCGCTGGTCGCAAACCACATGCGATTCCTTGACGTGCAGCGCATGAAACGTTCCACTCTCCGCAGATTCGCAGCGCTGCCGCACTTCGACGACCATTTGGAGCTGCATCGGCAGGACTGCCTTTCAAGCGGCGCAAGCCTCGATCGGTACGACCACGCGTCCGAGCACTTTCGACGCCTCCAGGATGAGGGCCCGGGCGAGCGTCTGCTGACCGGGCACGACCTGAAGACGGAAGGGTACGTTCCCGGTCCGATCTTCGGCCAGATCCTTGCTGAGGTGGAGGCCCTACGACTGGACGGGTCGCTGACGAGTAGGGATGACGCGCTGCGGTTCGTGAGCGATCAGTATCCGTTGCCGGTTGGCGATCGTTCGAGGAGCTGATGTGAAACATCCGGCCCGACGACATGCTGATGGCTTACAGAGTGGCTAGGGCGGTGGATTCTGGGGCCGAATGTCAAAA
>JAJDWM010000793.1 GCA_022825595.1 Bryobacterales bacterium
CGCCGACATGGTCGCCGTGAACCCGTCGGCTGCCCTGCAATGGCGCAAGCAGCTCCTGTGGCGGCTCCACCGCGGAACCAGGGGGGTCTTCAAGCGCGATCACGGGGACAAGCGCATCCGAAGCGCTACCGTGGCCGACTACATCGGCCGCATTGGCGATGCCGACGAACGTGAGGGCTTGGCAAGCTTCGTGCGGGGGTTTCCCGAGCGTTATGTGCGCACCCATACGGCGGAGGACGTGCGCAGGCACGCCGCCTTGGCGTCCGGCCTGAAGGCTGGCGCAGCGAAGGTGGAATGCCAGCGCGTGGGAACCCAGACCGAGATCGTCGTGCTGTGTGCTGATCGCCCCGCGCTTTTTGCCAGCCTATGCGCCGGCATCACGGCATCGGGGGGCCACATCGTCAGCGCCGAGGCGTATTCCCAGATCGATGGCCTGATCTTAGACAAGTTCCGCATCGTCCCCACACCGGGCGGTGACCTGCTGCAGTTTGGACCCCGAGGCTTGCAGGAGATGGAGCGTCGTCTGGAGCGTCTGGCGGTGGGCCGCCTTGACCCGGACGACTTGGTCTTCATCCGTCCGCGCAAATCGAAGAAGCGCACAACGAGCGACGAGCCGCCGCTGGTCACCTATGACAACCGCACATCGGCCCGCTCAACCATCTTCAGTGTCTACACGCGCGACCGCAATAAGCTCCTGCATGACCTATCGTCAGTTTTCCCCGCGGCCGGCTGCGACATCGACGTCGTGCTCTGCCACACGCAGAGCGGAGTGGCAATGGACACGTTCTACGTCCGCAAGAACAGCGCCAGGCTTGACGAGGCCACCTGCGAGACGCTCAGAGGCCGGCTGGTCGGTGCATGCGAGGCTCCAGCTCATTGAGGGCCGCCTGGTCGTCGTCAAGCCTGTAGATTCGATCCACGGCCCGTATGACGTGCCGCACGGCTTCGTAGTCGGCCACGGTGAGCATGTGGGCGCCAGACTGGAGCGCCAGCGTGGCGGCCACAGCCAAGCCGGCGGCGCGCTCTTCCTCACTGGCCCTGATGGACTCCACCAGAAAGCTCCGCCCAGCCAAGGTGGCCTGCAGCCCTTGGGCCGGCGGGCCCAGCCGGCGCATCGTCCGCAAGAGATTGAAGTTCTCGTAGCCGCGCTTGCCGTGCTCAAGTCCTGGGTCCAGCACGATGCGAAGGCGCTCGATCCCAGCCTTGTCGGCGCGCAGCAGGGAGGCGCGGAATTCGGTCCGCACGGTCTCAGTCAGCTTGGTCAGCGGCGCCAAGCGGGACCACTGCGCCGGCGTTCCGCGCATGTGCCCAATCACCAAGGCCGCTCCCGACTCGTTGACCGCGGCGGCCATCCCCTTGTCGTATGTAAGACCCGTCGGGTCATGAATGATTGATGCACCCAGATCGACGGCTTTACGGGCCGCTTCGGCGTTCCAGCAGACCACGCTGATCGGGCAGCGGGAGGCCTTGGCCACCCTTCGGAGGATTGGCGTAATTCGGGAGACCTCGTCCTCCGGAGACGGAATCCCGCGCACTCGGCGCGCAGCGAAGGGCCGCAGCTCTAGAAGCGCCGCGCCCTGTTCCTCCACCTCCGCCGCCAACTCCGCCTGGGCCGACGGCGAGGGATGGCGGCCCCTAGACTCCAGTGCCGCACCGAGCCGGACACAGACCAGAGTGGACACTCCCAATGTCACCCGCTCGCTCGGCAGGCGCCAGATAGCTTTGGTGCGTTGGAACGACGCTGTTGCGGGATCGCCGTGCGCACGGAACGGACGGGCGGGGCGGGTCCGCTCGAGCGGCACTGCGGATGGTTCTGGCTGGAAGGTCATGACTTAGGCGAACTCGAAGCCCGGCGTGGCGAAGACTAGGTCCGCATCCGAGGGACATCGTCGGGCCGGATCTTCTGCGAGCAGCATCCGGGTCAGGCGCCGGACCGGTCGAAACCCGTTCCGCCGAGCGATCTCCCGGGCTTTAGTGCTAGAAGCCAGCAAGTCCCAGAATATCCGCTCATGCGCGTGCCGCGAGAGCAGCCCACGGACCATAGCCTCCATTGGTCGCGGCTCGAGTCCTACGCAAGGGCCCAAGAACCACGCGGAAGATCCGGGACGACCGAAGGCAAATCCAGAGGGGTCCGTGACAGCTTCGACGGTCGGATCGCTCCACAGGTCCAGAAGGAGCGCCGAGCGGTCGCACCCATAGGCCCTGCGGTCGATCGCTTGCATTGAACCGGGCCAGTGCCCGCGCTCCGGCTGCTCCGGGCGCTCCCCCGCGGTTGCGCCCTCGGCCGGGCGCTGCCATCGCTCGATCACCTCTTGGGCCTGAAACCCCGACTGCTCGTATAAGGGCCTCGCCATGTCGGTGGCATCCAGCCCCCAGATACGGGGGGATCCTCGACCGGAACGACAGCCTGAGAGCGCATGCTGCAGCAGTCCCCGCGCAATCCCGCGACGCCGCATGCGAGGAAGGACCAAGACCATCCCGACCCATCCAAGGTCTGCCCCTAGGCGAACCGCGGAGGTCGTGCCGATGACATGCCCGCCCCGCTCGTCCACAAAACAGGCTTCTCGGTCGAGGCGCAGCACCCGTTCCCAGTCGTTCGTAGTCTGGTTCCAGCCAGCGGCTTCCTTCAGGCACATCGCAGCAGGGATGTCCCGGGCGTTCATCCGGCGGATCATCGGTTCTTGCGCTTCCAGCGGTAATACGCGGCCGCCGCAATGGCTACGCCGGCACCTGCCCCTATCCAAATGACCGTGACGATGTTGCGGCTGTACAGCTGTGATCCCATCACTGTGCTGGCAAGCAAAGCCGGCATTCTGGCAGGAACGCTCAGGATGAGGAATCGCCCGATCCCCAGAGCGCTGAGGCCCGCCGCATAGGCCATGGCGTCCTTCGGCGCTCCCGGCATCAGGAACAGCGCGATCACGGCCACGGAGCCGCTCCGGGACCGCATCGACGCGTCAATCCGTGCCAGCCTACCCGCGCCCACGATGCGTTCAACAGCGGGACGTCCGAGGGCCTTGGCAAACGCAAAGTTGAAAGCGGAACCGGCCAAGATGCCCACAATCGAATATGCGAAGCCAAACGTGGCGCCGAACACGTAGCCGGCAGCAAACTGAGTGATCTCACCCGGAATCGCGAAGATCACGACCTGCAGGAACTGGACGCCGATGCAGACCAAAGGACCGGCGACGCCCTCGCGGCGCATCCACTCCACTAGCTGCTCGTGCTGTGCAAGTCCAGGGCTCCAGCCCTCTAGCCAAGCGAGGGCCAAGATCACGGCCAACGAAGCCGCCGCAATGGCGGCGAGGGCCTTCCGGCCCAGTCGGAATTCGGATGTAGCCACCGGGCGGTCCCGCAACTCGTATCTTGCCATGCGCTTGCTACGATCCTTAGCGACGCGCTTGGTACGGTCATTCCGGCCGCGGCTAATCGTGTGAGGCCGATCCTCGCACGGTTGTCGCGATGGCTCGGGCAGCAAGGGTAGGCAAAACCCTACTGGATGCGAGACAGACCTTCCCACGGAGGCAACCTTGATTCCGATTCATGAGCCAATGACGCTCCTCACCGACTTCCTGCTCGGGGGACTTAGCGCAACCTTGGCGGTGAGAATGCTGCGTCGCGGGCCGCGTGCGAGCCGGGCATGGTGGGCAACGGCGCTGGCATCGTGCGCATTGGCCGCATTTGCGGGCGGGACATACCACGGCTTCCTGCCGTGGATGCCGGAGACGTTGGCTGCGACCCTATGGCAGGTCACAATGGCGGCCATTGGCGTGGCGTCGTTTGGGGCAGTGCTCGCCACCGCTGCTGGACACTTGCCCGTCTCGGCGCGGACAGCCATTCGGATTGTTGCGTCCTTCAAGGTTGTCGGCTACCTCGCTTGGGCGATGCTGGATCCTGCATTCGTGGTGGCCATCGCGGACTACTCGCTCGCGTTTCTGTTCGTACTGGGGGTTCACCTGCACTCATGGCGCCGCAGGGGCGACAGCAGTGCGCTGACCGTAGCGGCAGGAGTCCTAGTGAGTTTCGCAGCCGCCGGAATACAGGCGCTCGGAATTGCGCCACACGAGTCGTTCAACCACAACGACCTGTACCACGTGGTCCAGATGCTGGGCACCTGGCTGCTGTACAGAGGTGCGGTCAGCCCCGCCGAAGCGTAGCTGGAAGAAGGCTACTCAGACCAGCCGTGCGCGTCCTGAACGCTGACCATTACGGCGAGGATATCGTTCCATGTCTGGGGGTCCATCATCACCGCATTCGGGAACATGCACCCGTCCCAGCAGATGTGCTGGCACGCCTTGGTGAGCGCGCCATCGGAGTCCCGCAGCCAGTAGCCCGCGTGTCGGGTGATGTCCAGCTTTCCGTTGGGATCCGTGGCTTGGCAGTGCCGCCCGGTGCGGTCATGACTTCCGCTGCCGAACACCGTTCCGTCGTTCTGGGCCACGTGGAAGTCGTTGGTCCAAGGCCTGAGTGCGTCGGTCAGTCGCCGGAGGGCGTCGTCGAGCTGCGACCCGTCCGACCAGTCGAAGCCCTCGGGCAGAAGCGAGTGCTCGGGCGAGTTGTATCCCATCGTGTAGAGCAGCGTGTGGGCCATGTCGGCCTGAAACCCCAGCCGATCGTCATTGACACCCTCGAGGACGTCCAGCATGTGTCGCCAGCTGTGCATCCCTCCCCAGCAGATTTCGCCTTCTGCCGAGAGCCGCTCTCCGTGGTCGCCTGCGATGTCGGCTGCCTGCCGGAACGTGTCGATCAAGGTGGCGGTATTGCCATCCGGGTCCTTGGCCCAGTCCTCGACACCGCTGGCTGAGTCGATGCGCACGACGCCCGACGGGCGCATGTCCCAGCCCGTCAGTTGTTGGGCAATTCCGCAGGCCTTGCGAACGGCGCTGAGGAAGGCTTGGCGACCGGCTCCGGAGTCGATGGCAGGCCCCCCGCCGGTCGGTTCCCAGACCGGCGCGACGACCGATCCGAAGACCAAATCCCGGGCGGCCAGCTTGTCCGCCCACCGCTTGAGGTCGTCATCCCCGATGTCGATGCTGATGTGTGGCTCGGACAGGAAGAGGTCGACCCCGTCGAACTTTCTGCCGTTGACCGCCGCATTGGCGGTGAGGTCGATCATGGTGTCGAGATCGATGGGAGGTTCCGCTCCCGGACCGCCCTTGCCGACGACCCCCGGCCATGCCGCGTTGTGGAGTTTGGGGTAGTTGTTGCTAGTGCTCATGCTGAGGTGGGACCAATATATCGCAGCGAACGAACGCCGCACTTGGCCTTCGCGTTTGCCGTGCCGCAAGCGTCGCATCACATGCCGACTCGAGTCGCGTAAGCAGTCGGAGGATTGGGGACGCCTGGTTGGCCGCCCCAAAGTGGGGCCGTAGGGTGTGTGTTCTTGGGCCAGGCGAACAATTGCGGCATGGAACCATTCGCGCCGTTGCGTCGTCAAAGGTTCCGACGGGTAGGGTCCAGCAAGAATTGACCTTCGAACCAATCGCCCCAACAGACCAGCGCCGACCGCGGTGGGCAACCTGTGCGCAGAGTTCGCATTGCTCGGGCGGAAGAAGGTCGAGGGAAGGCCCGGCGGAGTTCTTCGGCATTCGAATCACTGAAGGGAAGTCGACGGCGCCAAACTCGCGCTTGGGGAACCGGCTGCGCGCCACCGGTATCGGGCGCGGTAGCAAGCAACGTGGTGAAGGCACCAACCCGACGATCTCTTCGGCGTTTGACCGTGATCGACGCTGGCCAGCACAGGAAACCTGGCGAAACGCTGGTAGGATGGCCGGAGACAGCCTGACCGCATGCACAAGTGAAGGCCTTAGGGCTCGCAAGACAAGGACGGAGGAACTGTGCGGAACTTGCAATTGACGGCCTTGGGAGCCGCGATGGTCGCGATGCTGGTAGCCGCCCCGCCGCTCGGCGCACAGGAGCCAGACGACTCGAGCGACTACAACAGCGGTTCCTCCTTCGGCGACTACTCCGGGTACAGTGGCTCGACGGGCACACAACCCCCTTCAGGAAGCTACAACTCCGGGCCGACAAGGGCCACCACCACGTCGGTGCAGCGATCGTCCAACAGCTCTTACGGCGGATCCGCCAACACCTACGGATCGTCCAGGAACTCGTACGGTCAGTCCTCAGTCTCCTACAGCACGCCGAGCAGTTCCTCCAAGACCTCGTCTTCCAGCAGTTCGGTACCACAGAGCCGCTCCTACCGCACCAGCGACATCGACTACGGCACTTCCGTCAATACCTACGGAAGTAGCCCGAACACATACCGAGGCTCACCCAACACGTATGGGCGTTCCACGAGATCCGGGAGCCAGCGACGGGGTTCTTACCGGGATCAAGCCGTCCAGAATCGACCGGGCCAAGGTCCAGGTGCGACCAATCTGTGGGCGGGGAGACTTCAGGGGGTGCCGATTCCGCCTCTTCCCGTTAGGGCCCGAATCCTGATCGCGAGTGGCCAGCCTGCCGCGGGCGCAGAGGTGCGTCTCAACTGCGGCGGAGCATATTACCCCATGGGGATCACTGACCGGAGGGGCCGTTTCAACATCAACATCGCGAGTTGCTATTCGGCGCTGAGCATGGGAGACGCATCTGCGGGTGGCCACTTCAGGATCGGTGGCCGTTGGTCACTATCGTTGAGTGCGTGCTGGCTCCAACTCATACTTCCCGGTCATGCTCAGCGCCGACTGGACCTGAGAGACCTAGGCCGGTGGGGCTCACACGACTTGGGGACTGTGATTTTGGATGGTCCCGGGTCTGATCCCAACCCAACGGTCCACGTGAACACGCTCCTCGCATCGCCGGCCGCGAGAAAGGCCTACCAAAGGGGCCTCAGAGCGCTTCGCAAGACCAAACCCAACTACGATGCTGCCGCCAGTCACCTTGCTGAGGCGGTAAGAATCCACCCGCAGTATGCAACGGCTTGGGCGGCTCTGGGAGAGGCGCTCATGGCCCTCGGCAACACCGCACAGGCCAAGACGGCATTCCGCAAGGCAATCGATGAGGACCCCATGCTTCTCGCCCCACACGAGTCTCTGCTCAAGGTGGCCCTCGAGGAAGAGAACTGGCCAGAGGTCGAGTCCCTAACCAAGTCCTACTTGGATATCTCGCCAACGTCCGCAAGGGTCCGCTTCTACGGTGCCCTGGCAGCCGTAAACTTGCGAAAAGGGGATGACGTCGAGGCGATCGTCAAGAAAATGAAGGATCTGGGCGAGGTCGAGACTTGGACGACGGCGCACTACATGATGGCCATGGTCCACAGTTGGCGCACCGAGTTTGAGGAGGCTGCCCGGGAGTTCGAGGTGTTCCTAGACCGCAGCCCCGACCATACGCTTGCTAGAAATGCAAGCTCCCTCCTATATGAGTGGACCAAGCTTGAGGTGATCCAGCCTCGCGACTTTCCCGACGGGCCGCCGTGGCAGCGAGATCAGAGCGGCCTCTAGTCCCACTCTCGCCGGATCCACTCCAGCTGCCTTACCGGCCTTAACCGTAGACTCTGCGGAATCCTCAAGGCAGCAGCATCAGTTCCTCGGGCGGATCACAAGCCGTCTGTGCCCGTAGTCGGTTGGCGAAGACTATCTGTCGTCCACGACGGTCAAGCGTGCCGTGACGAAGCCCTAATCTTGTGATCAGGCGGAAATGTAGCCACCGCGCACTCGTCGGTACGATCTCCAAGGCCAACCGGAGTGTCCAACAGCCGGGCTTAGCGGCGAATCTGGTTCGGACTATTGACCGAAGACGTGCTTGGCGGGGCCATTGGAGGTTCGTTCCGGTCAACTACCGGTAGCTCTTCCATGCAGCCATTCCTGCCGAGCACTTCGCCACATCCCAAGAACACTCGAAAGACCTGACCGGTCCTCTTGTTGTAGAGAAACGATGTGCCCTCTACAATCAATGCCGGATCGCTGCTTTGCAGAGCATTCTGGCTTGACTCCGCGACTGCGATTCGCTGCCCGAACATTGCCCATTCCGAATCGTCGGATTCGACTGGTTCCACGTCTTCGGAACCGAGCATCATCCCGGCGAAAAGGGCAGCAACAAGGATTGCCACTGTGCGGGTATTCAAGACTTGCATTGTTTTCCTCCTTGGTTGCATTCTAGCACGTCATCGGGACAGATGCCAGAACAAACCGGAAGTTCGGGATCTTGAGAAGTGTACTCTAGAGGATCTGAATTCTTGCGATCGAGGAACAATTCAAAGAGAGCGAGAACGTAACTAGGGTGGCGTAACTTCAAGGGATGCCGAAGCTTCAGTACGAAGCCGTGTTTCTTGGTCGAGTTCGCGATATCGATTCAATGCGATTCTGGCTTCTTCACGCATCCCCGTTCTCTGGTAGGCTTGGGCAAGCTGGTAGTGAACGCTCCCGTCCGTGTCCAATGGCAGGGATGCCTCCAGATGGGGAACGGCATCTGCAGGACGATCTACGGCAAGATAAGATCGTCCCAAGCTCAGCCTTGTTGACAGAGCTGCGTCGGGCATTGCGGCGGCCCGCTCCAAGTATGGGATCGAGTCATTGAACTGCTGCTCACGCACCAAAAGTCCTCCGAGCATCGCCGACCACCTCGAATCATTGGGATCTGACTTGGCTAGCCTTTTCAATAGCGACCGGGCCTCGGAATTGTTCCCAGATCGGTACAGGAACTCGGCGAACTGGCGTTCCAGAACCGGATCACCAGGGCGAATCTGGAGCGCTCTACGAGAGGCATCGACCGCCTTGGCGTACTGCCCCTGTCCCCCGAGAAGGTCCGCGATCAGTTGCAGTTGTTCAAAGGACTCTGGCAGACCTCCCAACTCGCGAAAAGCAGATTCGGCCAGACGTGCGTGGGACCTTGCTGCCCAATAAAGGGCATCGTCTGTTGAGGATTCGTCGGTGTCCGTTAGAGCTTCGTAATGTCCGGCCAAGAACATGCACACAGGACTCTGAGGTTGCCCACAGTCATGTTGCGGGAGTTCGCTCGCCTTTCCTCGCTCCACAGAAGCCCACGCGCTTCTACCGGAGTGTTCGTACAGGTCGGCAACTGCCAGATGAATCTCTCTTGCTGCTGGTCCAACCTCCAGTGCTCGCCGAAACAGGTACAAAGCACTAGGATACTGTGCCGATGCCAACCGCGAGTGTGCCAGTACCAACAGTACTTCCTGAGACTCTGGATTCCGGCTCTTCAGGACATCGAACGCATCGCCGGCAAGCTCCTCATGGCAACGCACTAGGCCGGCGTAGGGAAACGGGTTCTCCGGCATTAGTTCGCGCAAACGACGCCACTGCTTCACAGCGTCACGATACGAGCCGGTTGCCTCATGTGCGTCCGCCAGCATCGACTGCGCAAACGGATGGCCAGAATCTATGTCAACGGCCCTTCGGAGCGGAGCCAGAGCTTCGTCGTATCGACCGAGTCGCACAAGACTCGCACCGAGAAAGAAGTTCGCAGGGAAGGAGTCTGGCATACCAGATGCCGCCGGCTTCAGGTGTTTAATGGCCTCTTCGTCTTGAGCACTCAAGTGCAGGGCCATGCCTAGGTTTGCCTTCAGGGTCGGCTCGTTTGGATAGGACGCGGAGAGCTCGGCATAGAGGACAGCAGCATCCGCGAATCGCTTTTCTGACATGGCCACAGAGGCTCTTCTCGCAATTACCGCCGGAGTATCCGCAGACAATAAGACGCTATGAGGTCCAGAATGGATCAAGATTACCCCGACAAGTGCGGTGACAAATAGTTGGCACATACGCAAGATTATCGAGGCGTTGAAAATGGCAGTATCCCGCTGGAATGCTAGGGAATATTTACTTTCTTGTGGCAAGTATCGGCTCATAATCCACTCAGAAGTGCGTCTCATTCAGGAATACGGATAGCATCTCTACCCTTCCATTCGGCAGTGTTGGCCTGATGAATGGCACGGCACTGGATGATGGCTTCGAGAACCTCTGGGTGCGAATCGCTAACCGGATTCCCAAGACTGGAACGTTCTCGGTATATCTTCCCTGAAGTTGGTTCTGCTGCGCTACCACCCTGCTTATCCTTGGCAGGTCTCCCTCGCAACACGGCCGACATCTCCCCAAGTCAGCGGCTTGAATATAGCATGTCGGATGGCGTTCACCGGTTGGCTCCCCGCTGATTCTCAAGTCGGTGGCACGCGTGGATGCGACGGCCCTAGTCATTCGGAGCCCCGGCCCCCTGTCGCCGCATGTCGCCACCGAACCTCCGATGGGAAGTTCCGGCCTCGGTCCGAGGCCTTGGTCGCAAGGAGGACCGCCCTTTCTCACCCATATGCAGTTGGCACAGGGGCCTGCGCGGCGCCCGCTCCGCCGCCCCCATCCTGAACGGCTCCGCAGGACGGGACAGGGACGCGGGCGAGGCAGGCCTGGGAACTTGCTCTTGCGCGTGTGAGGCCGGCCAATGCCGTGTGCGCGACTGCAGTGGCGGCAATCGCCTAGTGCGGTTGCCCTTGGCGGTACCCTGATGCTTCGTGCGGGTTGCGGGGACATGGACCATCTGCGCCGTCACAGGCGGGCTGCTGTGCCCGACCGTGGTCGCCGAGATCAGCCTGGAGGAGATTCTGGCACCCCCCGGACCGGTGTTCAAGCTGGAGAACAGCCCGACTTCCAGCAAACGCATGATCGAAACGATGGCCGGCGGCCTAGCCGTGTTCGACTTCGACCGCGACGGGCGCCTAGACATCTTCTTCACCAATGGGGCATCCGGCGCGTCGCTGGAGAAGCGGGGTCCAGGTGACGCTAATCGCCTCTTCCGAAACTTGGGGGACATGCACTTCGCAGACGTGACCGAATCGGCTGGCGTTACGGGCGAAGGCTACTCAATGGGCGCGGCTGTTGCCGACTTCGACAACGACGGCGACACCGACATCTTTGTGGCCGGAGTCTTCCGGAGCCACCTCTATCGCAACCGTGGCGACGGCACGTTCGAAGACATCACCGACACCGCCGGGGTCTCTTCAACGGACTGGGCGGTGGCGGCCGGATGGTTCGACTACGACGGCGACTCCCTCCTTGACCTGTTTGTCGTCAACTACGCGGACTGGACCCTCGAATTCGACCGCTATTGTGGCGACCGGGTCCGTGACCTCCGGGTCTACTGCCATCCAAAGTATCTGACGCCGATCCCCAACCGCCTCTACCGGAACCTTGGAAGCGGTCGCTTTCGGGAGGTCACCGCCGAGACGGGCATCACCCAACATCGAGGTAGGGGAATGAGCGTCGCCTTCGCAGACTTCGACGGTGACGGGTACACCGACGTGTTCGTGACCAATGACAACCTGCCGAATTTCTTGTTCCTGAACCAGGATGGCCGGAGCTTCGTGGAGGACGCGCTGCTGGGCGGGGTCGCGCTGCTGGATCACGGCCGCCCTGTTGCCTCGATGGGCGTGGAC
>JAJDWM010000501.1 GCA_022825595.1 Bryobacterales bacterium
GCTTCGGGGTGGGCCGCAGACGCGGCCCATCCCGACGCACCGATCACAGTCCGGTCAGCATCAGGTCGCCCATGGCAATGCCTACTGCGAGCGAGCGTTGACAATCAGTGCCCCAAGCTGACTCAAGAGCAGGGGCTTGCCATGCTCTTCCCAACACTCGCCGACCGAATCGACGACGCGGTCATCGACCTCAATGCGCGGTGATCCCATCCATCATGCCTTCCAGACGGAAACCGTGAACGCCCGAAGCCCAACAGCGCCAGCGGCCACAGTTCGATTGTTTTCGGTGGATTGCTGTCGGGGCACCCGTTGCGGCCGTGCCGCGGACTCCCCCGGACTCGCGTCCGACGAAAGCAGCCGCGGCCCCCGCGGGCCCGTTGCGTCTCCCGGTCGGTCGACGTGGGTGGCTTTCGGACCGTCGCCTCGGCTGGGAGCTCGCGACAGTTGGCGGCTCATTGGCTTCCCGAGAGCCTCCCCGTTCGGGACTCTGGAACCCGCTGTGGCCCCACCACCCTGCGGCAAGCTGGTTTTTTCCGCTCTGGGTCGCCATGCGGGGCTCGCAGCGCGCGTCGCGGCGCAGCTCGGCGCCGAGCCGGAGGCGCTGATCGTTCCCGTTGCGGCGGTCGGTGTTGAGTTCGATGCGATCGAGACGGTGACCAGGCGGATGGCGCTCGACACCATGGGGCCCGCACTGGCGGAGCGGCTGAACGCCGACCGTACCGAAGAAGCCGGCTTCCGCCTGCCCTGCGGCTGCGGTGGCACGGCGTACCGTGCGGGTCGGCGCGCCAAGACCTTCACGACGGCATTGGGCGAGATGACGCTGAGGGCCCGACACCACTGCGACGCCTGCGGTGGCGACTTCACGCCGCGTCACTGGGCGCTCGGTCTGGAGCACGGGCGCTGTCGTCGTCGGCGCGCAATGCTCGGGCTCGCCGCAGCATGGGTCAGCTTCGCCGAGAGCGGCGTGCCCGCCGCGCGGGCGAGAGTCGGTGCCGGGCAGCCCATCGCAACGGCCGCATACGGCAGTCCCATCGGACATGCGCCGGCGCGGAACGTGGGACGCCGGCCCTTCCCGACATGGGACACTTGCCCGTTGCGCCAACCCTCTCTATCCCGTCCGCCCCGAAGACACGGCTCCCGAAGCCCCGCCAAGGGCCGCTCCCGCCGCGACTTCCTCCCGCCCGTACCAGACGCAGAGCGCGAGCGCCGCCACCAGGATGGGGCTGCCGACCGGCAGGCCGCGCCCGGCCAGGAAGAACGCCAGGAACGGCAGCATCCAGACGAGGGCCCAGATCGCGGGCTCGCCCAAGTCCTTCCAGCCCATCTCGGTGCGCACCCACGGACGCCGCCTCCAACGCGCGAAGCCGTACAGCGCGACCGGGCTCGCGAGCGTCAGGTCGTAGACGAAGATGTAGGGCGTTGCGAGGCAGGTGGCGAGCAGCAGGATGGCGCCGGCGGTCGGCATCGACAGCATCCCTTGGCGAAGGCGCGCGAAGGCCCACCAGGTGGCGCAGGCGGCGAAGGCGGTGCAGGGGATCTGGGCGAGCCAAGCGGCGTACGGCGGGGCTCCGGTCAGGCGCGCGCCGGCGAACGCGGAAACCGAGTGCAGTTTGCCCAACCCGCCGTGGACGTAGGTGGCTTGGCGCGTCAGCGTTTCCGTCAGCCATTGCTCCCATGCATCCCACCCGAAAGCAAGCCCGCTGAGGCACAGCATGGCGGCGACCGTCACCGCTGCCGCGAAGACCGTCCGGTACGCTCTGGCGCCGAGTAGCGCCACGGGCACCATGAGGCCCAGATGGGGCTTGATCGCGAGCAATCCAAAGCAGGCCCCCGCGAGGATCGGACGGCTTTGCAGGACGCGCAGCGCCACGAGGTAGAGGGCTCCGGTCAGAAAACCCATCTGCCCCATGAATGCTGTGAAGAAGGTCGATGGTGCGGACAGCAGGGCAACCCGGCGCGCCGCCAGCAGGTAGAGGGCGAGCGTCCCAGTCACCCAGGTCGCCAGCGCCCCGAGGTAGGGCAGCGAGGCCAGAGGCAAGACGACGAACAGCGCCGGCGGCGGATGCACCCACGCATAGCCGTTCTGGGGGTGACCGACCAGTTCCTCCACCAAGGCACCGAAGCTCTCTTCGCCGAACAGCTCGAGCGTGCGCCCCTTGGCCGCAGCGACAGCGCTGGACCAGAACACCACGAAGTCCTTGCCCGTCGTGCGCCCGGTCGCATCGAGCAGTCCCTCGGTCCCGGCTAGGTAGTGCGCCCCGAACGCGGAGTAACCGCCTAACAGGAGCAGACTGCACGCCCAGCCCAGTGACACAGCGATTCTGTAGCGGTGGGTGGCGGTCGACATCGTCATGAGCGCTTGCGTACGCAAGGATAGCGCCGGTTGCCGCGGGATGGCGGCCCGCTCGACGGTGACGGTGGGGTGGAATGGTGGAACAATGAGCGCCACCGGGGATGGTGTGGTCAGCGTCAACGAATGGAGTGACCCGTTGTGTAGACACCCTGAGCCTGTGGTCAGGACATGTCAGGATGACGACCGGGCGTTACGCGGCGGAGTGCCGCTGCCACACGGTCGAATTCTGAAACCGCATTGCGGACACGAGCTCGACGCCGCTTTCACCCCCTTCTGCCGTGCGGCGCTCGCGGCAGCCACCAGACGTAAGGTCTCCGCCGCGCGCGGAGTACCGAGCGCGCTACGACCAGGCCCCTAAATCGGTCGGTCTTAGGCCTCGCCGCCGAAGATGAACGCCTCGACCACGGCCATGTCGGCGTCCCACAGCCCGGCCTGCGGCATTTCGAGATACCAGTTGCGCAACGCTCCCTTCATGGTCTCCAGCGAGCCGCCCTGAACGGGTGCCATGTGCTTGTTCCAGATTTCCATCCCCTCGGCAGTCACCGTTTTCGATCGGGCCAGCACGTCCGCCGTGGC
>JAJDWM010000113.1 GCA_022825595.1 Bryobacterales bacterium
GCGTCCGCAAAAAGGCCCGAAACTCCCCGCACGGGAGAAAACCTCTCTCAATCCTCCCCACAGAACTGCAGCCACACGGCACCAAAGACCGAATCAGCCCCAGTTGCTAACCTGCCTCAGCGAGAATTGAATTTGCCTGGACACTCAGCGGGCCCTCTGCGGAGGGCGCATCTGGCATGCTAAGGACACTGGCCGATTGCCCGATGCCCGTTCTCCGATTGTCCTTGCTCGTCGCCTTTGTGCTGCCGTCATTCGCGGCTGCCGAACAGACGGGTGGGATTGAGCACTTTGAGAAGTTTGTCCGCCCCGTGCTGGCGGACAACTGCTATGCCTGTCACAGCGCCGAGAAGCTGGCGATGGGCGGCTTGCAGCTCGACAGCAAGGATGGGCTGTTGCGAGGCGGGGGCCGCGGGCCGGCTGTCCAGCCCGGGGATCCCGCCGCGAGCCTCTTGGTGCGGGCCATCTCTTACACTTCGGCCGACCTCAGAATGCCGCCTTCGGGCAGGCTGCCAGCCGAGCAGATCGCGGGCATCGAAGAATGGATCCGCATGGGCGCGCCGGACCCTCGAACTGGCGAGACCGAGGCGTCGGCGGAGACGATCGACCTTGACTCCGGACGGGCGTTCTGGAGCTTCCGGCCGGTGGGCCGGCCTTCGCCCCCTGAGGTCGGCAATGGCGACTGGGTACGCACAGGCACGGATCGGTTCATCCTCGCGAGGCTTGAGGCCGAAGGCCTGCCGCCGCCAGAGGACGCCGACCGACGCACGCTGCTGAGGAGAGTGACACTCGGCCTGACGGGCCTTCCTCCAACGCCCGAGGAGATCGAGGGGTTCGTGGCCGACGATGCTTCCGGAGCGTTCGACCGTGTGGTCGCCAGACTTCTGGAGTCCCCTCGCTACGGCGAGCGTTGGGGCCGGCACTGGCTGGATTTGGTTCGCTGGGCGGAGACGAACGGGCACGAGTTCGACAACAACAAGCTGGACGCGTGGCGCTATCGCGACTACGTCATCGAAGCCTTCAACTCGGACCTGCCGTACGACCTGTTCCTGAAGGAGCAGATCGCCGGCGACCTGTTGCCCCCGCGCCTGTCCAGCGACGGGACACACTTTGTCAATCCAATTGCCTCCGGCATGCACTGGCTTTGGGAGGTGCTCAATTCCCCGACGGATTCCGTCAAGGCCAGGGCCGATCAGGTCGACAACCAGATCGACGTGCTGTTCAAGGCCACGCAAGGCTTGACGGTGGCCTGTGCCCGCTGCCACGACCACAAGTTCGACCCCATCCCGACCGCCGACTACTACTCCGCCTTTGGGATCCTGTCCTCCACCCACATGGCCGAGGTGTGCATCGACTCCCCCGACCACCGGCGCAGGATTTACGCAGGGACCGCACGGATTAAGGCCATCAACGGGTTGATCGAGGGTCTGCTAGTGCCCGCCCGGCGCCGGGCTGCGGCCAATCTGGCCGAACACCTCATGGCCGCCGCAGACGAGATCGGAAGCGAGGCTCCGGAGGGCATGGCCGGTGAGCTCCGCTACGCGCTGGGCGAGCCGTCCCACCCGCTGCACCCCTTCGCTAAGGCGGCCTCTGAGCTGGCCGAGGCGCCGGACACTCCGTTTGACGACCTGCTCACAGCACTGCGCGCCGAAATGCAGGACTGGGCGCTGAAGGCGGGCCGCGAACATCCGATTTGGGAGGAGCGCGACGACACCATCTTCGAAGACTTCGAGGACGGCTACGGCCGATGGATGGCGACTGGGGCTGCGTTCGATACGGGCCCAATCCGGTCCGCGCCTCCCGCTGCAGGGCTGGGCGGGCACGCGGGTCAGGCGCTCGCTTCCTCGTTCGGCTCGGACGGTCTCGTAGGATCGCTGACCACCGAGAAGTTCCGCATGCCGGCCCACTACGTCCATGTGCGCATGGCGGGGCCACGGCATGACCCCCGGCTGAAGGAGGACGCGCCGGTGCGGGTGACGGTTATCGCCGACGAGCACAAGTCCGGTCATGCGATGGCGGACGGCACGGGCCGGCTCCGCTGGCACACCATCGCAATGACCAAGGAGCGGGGCCGGATCTGCTCGATCGAGATAGTCGACCGGGACCGCGAGGCCGGGATGGCAGTCGACCAGATTGTCTTCTCGTCGGAGCGGAGACCGCCGCCGATCGCGGGCCCGGTGGACCCGCATGTGCTCGCCGTGCTGGAGAGCCCCGGGCTCGAGTCCTTGGCGGACTTCGCCCGCGCGTACCAGAACTTGGCCGAGGTCCTCGCTGAGGACGGTGAGACTGGACCTCGCGAACGGGCCCTGCTCTCCGCACTTCTGGGCCACCGCAGCGTCGAGGATGCGCACGCCCAGCTGGACTCGCCGGATCTGGAGCGCTATCGGATGATGGCGGACGACCGCGCCGCTGTCGACCGCAGCCTGCCGGCTTCGGCTTTCGCCATGACCAGCCGCGACTGGCAGCCCGCCGACTCCCCGGTGCACATTCGCGGCAACCACAAGACGCCGGGGCCGATCGCTCCGCGCCAGTTCTTGCAGGTGGTGGCCGGCAGCGACCAAGAGCCGGTGCAGCACGGATCTGGCCGTCTCGAGTTGGCGAGATGGATCGCCAGCGAGAAGAACCCCCTCACCGCGAGGGTAATGGCCAACCGAGTCTGGCTCCATCACTTCGGGCGCGGGATCGTGGCCAGCCCGGACAACTTCGGTCGCATGGGCCAGCCACCGAGCCATCCCCAGCTCGTCGACCACCTTGCCGGCGTCCTCATGGACGCGGGCTGGTCAGTGAAGGCTCTGCAGCGGGAGATCGTCCTGTCGAGCACGTACCGGGCGGCCAGCAGACCGCCGGCCGCAGCAGAGGCGGTCGACCCTTCCAATCGCCTGCTCTCGCACTTCCCCGTTCGCCGACTTGAGGCCGAGGCCGTCCGCGACAGCATCCTTGCCGTCTCGGGCGCCATCGACCTGTCCGTGGGCGGGCCGGGCGTCTCCCCGCACATCAGCCCCTACCAGGACGGAAGGGGCAAGCCGGAGTCCGGGCCGGTGGACGGTCTCGGTCGCAGGAGCGTGTACCTGCAGGTTCGGCGCAATTTCATCTCGCCTCTCTTCTTGGCATTCGACTATCCGCTGCCGATCTCAACCGAGGGACGCAGGGGTGTCTCCGCCGTGGCCTCGCAGGCACTGCTGATGCTCAACAACGAGTTCGTCAACGGCCAAGCCCGACTGTGGGCAGAGCGCACTCTGCGATCTGCCGGGGATCCGGAAGACCGCATCCGGGACATGTATCTCAGGGCGTACGGCAGACCGCCGCTCAAGGCTGAGGTCGGCGACTTCAGGGAGTTCTTGGCCTCCCGCGAGGACACGGTCGGCGGCGGCGCCTCGCAGGCTTGGACGGACTTGGCCCACGCGCTCTTCAACACGGCCGAGTTCCTCTTCGTGCGATAGCTTCGCGCAACGAAGGTTGACCGCGAACCATACATTCTGCAAGCTCTTGGCAGCGCACCCTCAACGAATAGCCTGCGGGTTAGCGTCGCCGTGCTGCTGGCCCCCGCATGCTTCCCGCCGACTGCGCCGTCCGCTTCCTGCGCGCCCTTTAGCGCTGGCAGGGCGCCCGACCTCTTCTTGGCGATGGGACAGAATTGACCAAGGGTCAAGTCGTGAGGCGTTCCGGGCACTCCAGGGTCCGGTCACCGACACAGGGCGTGTCGCTCGGCGGATTGGATGTTGCGCTTCAGGGCCAGGCGCGACGATTCGCCGATTCAGTGGGGAATGCG
>JAJDWM010000353.1 GCA_022825595.1 Bryobacterales bacterium
CTCTTGTCGGCCACCCGAGACCGCTCGAATGCTCGCTTGCGGTCCCGTGACGAACCTGTCAGCCGGGCGGCCGCGGCGCTGCCGCGCCTGAACAGCGCCGAGACGGAGCACTGGCGAACACGATCCGCCCGTAAGTTACGAACTTCGGTCAAGGGCATCGGCCACAGCGTGCAGGTCTGGATCGAGCCTGCAGGCACGGCACCACCCTTTGCTGGAGCCGGCGAGCGCCGGTGCCTCGGAATCCGGCTGCGGCCCGCCGCGTTAGAAGCCCGTTGGCGGACGCGGCACCAAGTTCTTGACCGGCAAGGTGACAGTGTTGCTGATGAACAGCACCTGTGCGATCCACAGTGGCATGGCCGGGTTGTCCGGCAGGTCGGTGTTGGTCCGCAGGTTGACCTGGTAGACGCCGACGGATCCTTCCAAGAGGCCAACGAACTCCACCTGTGCCGTTCGCCCGCCGAACTGCGACGACACGAAGTCTTCCGCCACCAGCGGCACGTTGGCGACCGTGCCGCGAGCCGTCGCCTTGCCCGTGCGGATGGACTCCTGGTTGTCCGTCAGCCCCAGACCCGTGCCGAAGACGATGATCAACTCGCCGGGCACTATCGGGTTCTCGTCCGTGACCAAGGAATAGGGCTCGTTTCCGCAGCACATGTGCGAGCCCCTTGCCGAGAGGGTCAGCAGCACCGTGGCCTCCGTACGCTCGTTGGTGTCCGGAGTCGCCGGGTCGTCCTCCGGCACTTCCGTGCCCTGTGCGGCGTAGTTGATCGAGTTGCCCTGCTTGCCCGGCTCGCGCGCCCTCAAGATCACGACCGGCGGCGTGTTGCCATCCTCAAGAAAGCCGTTCTCGCGGTTCGTCTCCACCACGATGCCGTCGCTCGTTACGACGTCGAAGCTGTACGGGATCTCGTTGCCGTCCGACCCCAGCGAGCGCGCGACAATCTGCATCTTGGTGGTGCCTACCTCTTGCAGCACGCGGGCTGTCACCTCGGGATCCCCGACACCGGCATTGATGGCGCGCACTAGGACGTTGCGCATGATGCGCAGCGCCCGCTCGGCGTCTTCGACATCGCTCTCCGTCAGCGTGTGGCTGTAGGAGCGGTCGCGCACGGTCACCGTGACCGTGTCGCCGGCCTTCGGCTCGCCTCCGAAGACCAGATCCGCCCTCGCGGAGAAGAATCCCACAGTTCCGGCGGAGGCGATCACCTCGGGATCCCCTTCGCCGGCGTTGATGAGTTCAATGAACCGGTCCCGGATCTGGTCGGGGCTCTCGTCCCCCGGAGACGTGTAGGCATACGTCCGCCCGTTGATCACGATCCTGCCGTCGGCCCCCTCTTGGGAGAGCTGGCGGTTTTCGGTCGCGTCGTTGTTGGGATCGTCATCCCGGGGGCGGTCGGGGAGTGTGACCGCGACGGATCCCTCGGCTACGCCGTCGGCATGCACCGCGATAGCCCGCCGGGGTTCTGGGCCGTCGAAGGCGAACAGGCCGGGGGCCGCGCGCACGGACTCGCTCGCACGGGGCGCCGAGGTGCGGATCGTCCCGTCCGGCATTGTGCGCCGGACCAAAAAGCTGTGGCCCGTGCCCTCCAATTCCCAAGGAACCTGGAAGTTCACCTGCTCCGGCGAAACCATCAGGATCGGGGCGAGCCGTCCGTTGGCCAGCACCTGCACTCCACCCAGCTCCGTGGGCAGGTCGTTTGCAGTCTCGCCCGTGATGGGATCCTCTTCCACGCCCCGACCGACGCCAAGGGTCTCGCCCGCGAGGTCCGTTCCGAAAATTGAGGCGATCGTTCCTGGGGGCAGGTCGCGCGCGTCCGAGCCGCCGGTCAGTCGGGATCCCGAGGTGCTGGCCTCCAGTTCGGAGCCGGTGTTGCGCAGTTCGACCTGGGTCCAGTTGCCCTGGGGGCCCTCGCGCTTCGCCGTCAGGTTGGCGCGGTATGTGACAGTGCCGCGCGATAGCGTCTCCCCGGAGACTTCGGTGGTCGTGGGGGACCCGGGAGTGATGCTGATGGAGAACGGCAGACTGTTTCCGATCGGCCCCGCATCGCGGTGCACCAGCTCGAGCGTCTCGATCTGGTCGATCTTGCGCTCGACGATCACCTCTGGGTCCTCCGCCTGATCGACGAGGTAGTTGAGCCGATCGACGAATCTCTCCGGGATGTCGCCCTCCGGCACCACGTAGGAGTACTCGCGGCCGCTGATTTCGAGGGTCACCTCGTCGCCCGGACGCGCCTCTCCGCCGAAGCGGATCGTGCCCGTCGCGTGCCTTCCCTCGCCAAGTGCCGGGGATGCGGTGACCGGGAGATCCTCCCCAGCGTTGATGAGCTCGACCATGGCGTCCCGCACGTCCTCGGCGCTCTCGCCCTCCTTCGTCGTGTAGAAGAGCTCCATGCCGTCGAGCGTGATCTTTATCTCGTCCCCCCCGGCCAGCACGGGAAGCTGGCGGGACTCGTCTTCCGGCGTATCGGCGATGTCGACCGGCAGTGGCTGGTCGAACTGAAGGTACCCGTGGCTGTGGATGCTGACCGCCGCGGCGTTCCGCACCCCGTTTAGCTCGATCCATGGCTCGCCGGGAGTGAACACCAGAATGCGGCGTGTGAAGGGGTCCGCGACGTACAGGTTCAGCCCGTCATAGGCCATTGAAGACGGCGACCGCATGCTGCCCGGTCCTTCCGACTCGGTCAGCTGCACGAAGTTCGGCTGGCCGATCACCAAGTCGGCGCTCGCGCCATTCGCAGAGGGAATCCCGTCGAAGATCAGGATGCGGTCGTTGCCGGAATCGGCCACGAACAGCTTCTCGCGGACCATCAGCGCGAAGCGCGGGAAGTTCAGCGTCGCCGCGCAGCGGCGAGGATAGCGGGGCTCGTCGGGGTCGATCTCGGTGGTCGGCGGGGGCAGCGGGACCAGAAGCGGAACGTTCGTCGGGGGCGTCTCGTTCTCGCTGCGGCTTCCGTCGTCCTCGAGAGGGCCCAACGTGTCGCAGAGGTTTGCCGAGTTGTTCGGATCCGAAGAAGAGAAGTCCGGCTGCCCAATGACAATGTCCGCCGCCGCGTAATTCTGGGTCGGGACGGAGTTGAACACCAATACGCGGTTGAAGCCTAGGTCCGAAACGAACATCCGGTTCCCCGAGACCGTCACGCTTACCGGGTCGAGCATGCGCTTGTCGTCGGCCTCGTAGACCTCCTTGGCCAAGTCCGCTTCGTGCCGCGTGTTCAGGTCTTCCTGGCCCAGCACGAGGTCCGGAGCCTGTGCGTTCGACGTGGGGAACGTGTTCCAGATGAGGACGCGGCTGTTCTGCGTGTCGGCAACGAACAGCCGGCCGGAGTCGATCCAGACTCCCTGCGGGCCCCTCATCCCGCTGGGCGACGTGTCGGCAATGAACCCGGAGAAGTCCGGCTGCCCTAGGACAACGTCCGGAAGCGTCCCATTGACGACGGGGATGGTGTGCCAAAGCAGGACCCGATTGTTGTTGGTGTCGGCGACCGCCATGCGGACGCCGTCGCTGTGCACGGCGCTGGGGTTGTTTAGGCCCGGAACGTCCGGCAGGTCAGCCTGCTGCGTGCTGTCGAAGTCGGGCTGCCCGAGGACTGTGTCCGGAAGCCCGACGCAGGCGGGGCATGGCGAGTCCTGCGGCGCAATGACGTCCGGAGGGTGCACGAACCCGTCGACATTCTGGTAGATCAGGACGCGGTTGCTGACCGGGATCGCTCCAAGGCGGTTTCCGTCGGCCACGAACAGCCGATTGCCGGCGTAGGCCACCGACTGCGCGGCCCCGAGCACGCTTCGGCTTGGTGTCGGGTTCTGGCGCGTGAAGCTCTCTTGGCCGATTACTAGGCGGGCGCTCTGGTTCGTGACCCACTGAGGGTCCGAGGGTGGGATGGATTGGACAGGCTCTTGGCCCGAGGCGGACGGCACCGATGCCAGAGCCGCAACGGCGGCTGCCAAGGCTGCGAGACTCGATCGCATTGTCGTTTTCCCCGACGTCAGACTGCCTTGACCAGCCCGCCGTCTATCATCAGCGAACTGCCCGTCACGTAGCTGGCCCGCTCGGAACAGAGAAAGGCCACGACCCAAGCGAACTCCTCCGGCCGGCCTACGCGGTGCAGCGCAGTCCGGCTGGCTAGGCGCTTGATCATCTCGGCACGGTCCACGCCGGCCTGTTGCGCCCTGCTCCCCGCGAGGCTCAGCAGCCGATCGGTTGCGATCAGGCCCGGCCCGACATTGTTGAACAGGATATTCTCCGGGCCATACTCCGCGGCAAGTGTCTTGAGCATGCCGACCACGCTTGCACGGACGCCGTTGGAGAGGATCAGGCCGTCGATCGGCTGGCGGACCGACGTAGAGGTGAGCGAAACCACCCTGCCCCAGCGCTGCGCCCGCATGTCGGGCAGAACGGCCCGGATAAGCGTCCACGTGCCCAGGAAGTTCAGCCGGAATGCGTCAAGCCACTCGTCCGCGCCGAAGTCCTCGAACCGGCCGGCCGGGGGGCCGCCTGCGTTAGCCACCGCGATGCTGACAGGGCCAAGGCTGCGCCTGGCGCCCTCGACAAAGGCCCGCAAGGCGTCGCGGTCCGTAACATCCACCGACTCGCAGTAGACCTCGACACCGTGAGCCGAGCGGATCTCTTCAGCGGCCGACTCGATCGACCCGGCGTCCCGGGAACAGATCGCAACTTGGCAGCCCTCCGCTGCCAACTCCCCGGCGATGGCCCGGCCCATTCCCTTGCTTGCGGCGGTGACGACCGCCACGCGGCCTCGAATTCCAAGATCCATAGCTTCTTACGGTGCTGGCGGTTGGCTACAGGGACGCAGCAGTGCGCTCTCCGGGGCCCGTGAGCCCGGGCATCATCTCTCAGGTACGCGCTCAGGGCTCGGAAGGGTTCCGAAGGTAGGCGTCGTCGCCTCGGACCCAGTCCTCCCGAACCGGCTGGAACACGTCCATCGCGAGCGAGTCTTCCAAGGCCTCGACCCGGTGCGGTTCGTGGGACGGGATCTCAACCACGTCCCCGGCACTTGCGGTCAGCACCCGCCCCGGGAACTCGAAGCGCAGCGATCCCGACAGGATGTGGGAGAGCTGCTCGTTCTCGTGGCTGTGCCGCGGGACGACGGCTCCCTTCTTGAGATAGATCCGTGCGGTGGTCATCCGCTCGCTGTGGATGACCCTGCGGGAAGCGCTCTCGTTGAGCGCCTCCATCCTGACCGCATCCCAAGAGTGCAGCTTCATCAAGACTACCCGCGCCCGGGCAGGCAAGCCCGGTGCAGTTTCCCATTATAGCCGTGCGGCAGTGGCATCTCCCGCAGCGAAAGTCGCCGGAACTGAGGGCACGAGCCCTCCTCCGCGGAAAGGGACCTGGACACTGGAGTACAACAACGACCTCCATGTTGCTGCACGGCACGACGGACACAGGCAGCAGCCCGCGCCGAGATTGGCGAGTCGGCACCACCGCTGCCGACAGGCCCCGTGCCCGTGCCACTCGGCCAAACCTGATTGTTGGCTGGGCTTTGGAAGGCGGCCCTGCGCTAGAATGGCGGGTCTGCCGGATGGAGCTAGCCAAGGACATCCTGCCCCGCATTCTTCAGGGTGTGCCGGGCATGAAGGGCATCGACTTGGAGCTGATCCAAGCCTACTGGCCTGCGGTCGTCGGGCCGCTGATGGCGAGCAACTGCAGCCCTAGCAGGCTCGAAGGATCCAAGCTGCTGATCGAGGTGGCCGATGCGGGGTGGATGGAGGAGTTTTGGCCCATGCGCGGCCAAGTGCTTTCCCTTCTCCAGCGCGAACTCCCCTCGGTCAAAGTGAGAGCGATCCACGCCAGAATAGCGTCCAGCTCAACACCCGGCGCGGACCGAGGCCAGGCCCGATGAAGATCACTCCCGACGAGGTGCGCCACATCGCTGCCCTCGCGAACCTGAGACTCAGCGAAGAGGACACAGCGCTGTACGCGCGGGACTTGGAACAGATCCTGGCCTACGTGGACCAGCTGAACGAGCTCGACACGACCGGGGTGGAGCCGATGGCCCAAGTGCTGCACGAAGGCAACGCCGCGCCGCTGCGGGCCGACGCCCCAGGCGCGAGCTTCGACCAAGGGACTGCCCTTCGCTGCGCACCGCTCCAAGGCGCCGGGCACTTCAAGGTGCCTCGCGTAATCGAGCGCTGAACTCTTCCATGTCACCAATTGGGGATCTGACCGCCGGCAACATCCGGTCCGGGCTCTTGGCCGGGGACTTCAGCGCCACCGAGCTAGCGCGGGAGGCGGTTGGCCAGGCGCGTGCCGAGAACGACCGGACAGGTGTGTTCCTGAGCTTCACGGAAGAGCGGGCGCTGAACGCGGCCTTGCGAGTGGACCGAAGCCTCGCCGCCGGGGAGACCCTCGGGCCTCTCGCAGGCGTCCCGATCGCTGTAAAGGACGTGATTATGACCAAGGGCGAGCGCACGACCTGCGCCTCGCGCGCCCTTGAGAACTTCCTCTCGCCGTACGACGCGACTGCCGTGCAGGCGATCGAACGCGCTGGGGCGGTGGTGATCGGCAAGACCAACTGCGACGAGTTCGCGATGGGATCCTCAAACGAGAACTCGGCATTCTTCCCTGTTCGCAACCCGGCCGATCCGACCCGCGTGCCAGGAGGCTCAAGCGGGGGATCGGCAGCAGCCGTGGGGGGAAGGTACGTGCCCCTCTCGTTGGGTTCGGACACTGGCGGGTCGATCCGCCAGCCGGCGTCGTTCTGCGGGGTTGTGGGAGTCATGCCCACCTACGGGCGCGTTTCCCGCTACGGGCTGGTCGCCTTCGCCAGCTCTCTGGACCACATCGGCCCGTTCGCCCGCACCGTGAGGGACGCGGCGCTGCTGCTGGGCACGATCGCCGGATCGGACCCGATGGACTCGACGGCGGCAACCGCACCGGTCCCCGACTATGCGGGCGACCTCAGCGCCGACGTACGTGGGCTGCGGCTCGGCATTCCCCGCGAGTACTTCGGGGAGGGTCTCGAACCGGAGGTCGGCAACCTCGTTCAGGCTGGCATCGACAGCCTCGCTGGTCTCGGCTGCGAGCCGGTCTCGATCAGCCTCCCGCACACCCGCTACGCGATCGCCAGCTACTACCTGATCTGCACGGCGGAGGCCAGCTCAAACTTGGCGCGCTATGACGGTGTGCGCTATTCGCGGCGCGCCGACCGCGCCGCCCTTCGGGACATGTACCGCGACTCGCGCGCAGAGAGATTCGGTCCAGAAGTCAAGCGACGGATCATCCTCGGGACCTATGTGATGAGTTCCGGGTACTACGACGCCTACTACAAGAAGGCGCAAGAGGTGCGGGCCCTAGTTGCCCGCGATTTTGCGCGGGCTTTCGAGGACGTGGACGCCATCATCACTCCGGTTTCTCCTTTCCCCGCGTTCAAGCTCGGCGAGAAGACGAGCGACCCCCTGCAGATGTACCTCTCGGATATCTACACCATCACCGGCAGCTTGGCGGGCATCGCCGGCATGAGCGTACCCTGCGGCCGGACATCGGCAGGGCTGCCGGTTGGCCTCCAGATCCTCGCCAACCACTTCCGCGAGCAGACCATGCTGAACTTGGGGCACGCCTTCGAGATTTCGCGGGGAGGCGAGACCCAGCAAGCGCGAGAGGCAGGCTAGGCAGACGCCGACTGCCGCGGCGGTCGCGCCCGCTCCGGCGCACGGCGCTCCCATAGGGCCACCCTCCCGTACTGGGCCACGCCAGGTGCAAGACGCCCAGCCATGCGAGTGACAGCGGCTGTTCTCGCAGACGCTCTCTTGTGGAAACGCCGTGCGGCTCCGGACCTGCACCCGCCTTTGCGTCGTGACCTGACGTGCGCGCTCATCGTTTGGCGGACACTGACGGAGTCCGACCCAGAAACTACCTTGGCGCCTTTACCTGTTGCAGGTCGGGAGACAGCGGGCGCGAAGGAAGGGTGCTACCGCATGCCGATATACATATACACTGATGACTGTGCTGGACCAATTCATAGAGATGATTGGTGACATTGGTACGCCTCTGATTGCAGTTGCAGCGTTGGTGGTGAGCGTGTGGTCCGTTTTCTTTCGGACCCGACGGCGAGACTTCGAGGTGCTCCTAGATCGAAGTGACAAGGAGGCGGCCAAGCGCGAGGCTGCAACCCAAGACTTGAGGCTCCAGATCAGGGAAGAGGCGGCCAAGAGCGAGGCCCGGACGAGAGAGCTGACGCGCCAGCTGCACAAGGAAGCGGCTGAGTGCAAGGCCCGAACACGAGACCTCATGCGCCAGCTGCAGAAGGAGGCCTCTGAGCGCGAGGCCCGGTGGCGGGACTCGATGCGCCAGATCAAGGAGGAATCAGCTGAGCGGCGGGCGGCGAACGAGAGGCTCGTGGACTTGAGCGACCGGAGATTCTTCTCGCAGATGGAGCAACTCAACGACCAGCTCAAGCACTTGGCCGACGTCTCCGAGCGCGTGGCCCGGAACGAGACTGCCGTAGAAGCCCTGAAGGCCGACGGGTACCGCACGGTGGCGGCCCAAGGGCCCACTCCCGACGAGAGCGAGGCGGCGGCGCGGGAGGTTGCGCGAGAAGATCTTCCCGAATAAAGGGAGAGCGCCGTCCGGGCAGCCGCTGCGGAGCCGGTACGTCGAGACTCGCAATTGCTCTACGACTTGACCTGCCCGCCGGTCGCGTGCGGTCTCGGAGGTGGGTTACGATGGGCCGGTGGCCCCCAAGACCAGACCAGCCCTAGCAGCGTCCGTCTCGGCACTCCTGCTTTTCGGCTCGCTGTACGCTCAAGACCGACCGAGGCCGAGGGCCTTGGCTCCGGAGTGGGTCTCGCTGTTCAACGGCACAGACCTCAGCGGCTGGAGAAAGGTCGGCAAGGAGAGCTGGGAGGTCGTCGACGGGACCATCCTCGGGCAGGGAATCACCGACGAGTACGGATACTTGGCCACGACCCGCACGTACCGTGACTTCCACCTCTCACTGCGGTTTAGGTGCGAGGCGGACGGCAACAGCGGTGTGTACATCCACACGGCATTCGAAGGGGACACGCCACGCGTGGTGGCGGGGCGGCAGATCGAGATCGACCGCACGCTCGGTCGCCACACTGGCGGGATCTACGGGGACGGGAGGGGCTGGTTGGCTTGGCCTTCCCCGCAGTACGAGACGGTTATCCGGCCGTACGACTGGAATGACATGCTCATCGAGGTAGAGGGGAACCACTATGTCGTGCACCTCAACGGCATCAAGGTCCTCGACTTCACGTATCCCTCTCCCGGATCCGAGGAAGGCGTGATCGCCCTCCAGCTCCACTCCGGAGGGGAGGGCCGCATGCGCTTCAAGGACCTATTCGTGCGCGACCTCAGCCCTTCAGAATGACCTGACGCGGTCGGCAGCCGCGAATCGCGCCCTATTGGTGCGCCCATACGGACAGCGGTCCGCCAGTTCCCAAACCGTGACCGAGCACACCTCGTGCCGCAGCTGTGAGGATCCCGCCGCGCTCACAACCCGTCCGAGCTCCTGATCGATACCTGGTCCTGAGAAGCTCTGCGAAGTCCCACCGTCACATTCTGGGCGACCAGCCGACCTACCGCATTGCGCCAAACCCGGGGCCGGCTGTCAACAGGTCGCAGTGTGGGATCCGTTCCGCAGCGCGGGGCGATCAGGCCAAGATCGGTTCAATCAGCTCACCGTGCACGTCGGTGAGCCGCATGTCTCGGCCGCTGTAGCGGTACGTCAGCCGCTTGTGGTCCAGCCCGAGAAGGTGCAGCATCGTCGCGTGCAGGTCGTGCATGTGCACCTTGTTCTCGACGGCGAAGTAGCCATACTCGTCCGTTGCCCCGTAGCGCATACCCCCGCGCACGCCCCCGCCGGCCAGCCACATGGTGTAGCCGAACGGGTTGTGGTCGCGGCCCGTCTTTTCGCTGAACTCGCCCCCGTTGGTCTGGGCAGTGGGCGTGCGCCCGAACTCTCCGCCCCACAGCACCAAGGTGGTGTCCAGCAGACCACGGCCCTTCAGGTCCTTCAGCAGTCCGGAGATGGGCTTGTCCGTGGCCATCGCGTTGATGCGGTGGCCCGACTTGAGGTTCTGGTGCTGGTCCCAGCGGTCCTGTCCCTTACGGGCCGGAGTGAGCAGCTCAATGAACCGCACGCCGCGCTCGACCATGCGGCGTGCCAACAGGCACTGCCTGCCGAACTCTGCGGTGTGGTCCTCGTCAAGGCCGTACATTCGCTTGGTCAGCTCGGACTCGCCGCCGAGGTCCAGCAGGTCCGGCACGGCGCTCTGCATGCGGAAGGCGAGCTCGTAGTTGGCGATCGTCGCCTCGATCTCGCTGACGCTGCCCAAGCGCTCGACGACGCCCCTGTTGAGCTTGCGGATCAGGTCCAGCTTGGCTAGCTGCTGTCCCTCGTGCTCCTCCACTGGGACGATGTCCGCGATGGGATGCTCGCCCCGCCGGAAGAGGGTGCCCTGGTACGAGGCAGGCAGAAAGCCGCTCCCGAAGCAGTCCATCCCGCCCGGCGGGATCAGGCCGCTGTCCAGCACTACGAAACCCGGCAGGTCGTCACACTCGCTCCCTAGGCCGTAGGTGACCCAAGCGCCCATGGAGGGCCGCCCCTGGAAGCCGGAGCCGGTGTGAACGAAATAGTTGCCGGCGGTGTGCTCAGAGTGGTCGGCCACCATCGAGTTGATCACGCACAGGTCATCGGCGCACTCTGCCACGTGCGGGAACAGGTCGCTGACCCACAGGCCAGACTCCCCGTGCCTGGAGAATTCGAAGGGAGACCCGAAGACCTTGTCGGTGATGTTGAAGACAGTGGTCGGCAGTTCCGGAAGCTGGATGGGCTGCCCATGCTCGGTGCGCAGGCGGGGCTTGGGGTCGAAGGTGTCCATCTGCCCCGGCCCGCCGTCCATGTAGAGGAAGATCACGCTCTTGGCGCGCGGCGGGAAGTGCGGCGGCCGCACGGCCATCGGGTCCGCGGTGCGCGACGGGGCCGACCGCGCGCTGTCCCGAGCGACCATCGCCGACAGCGCCAGTCCTCCGAAGCCGGTAGCGGTGTGCGCCAGCCAGTGCCTGCGGGTCATCGCACACCCATGTTAGGCCACTCTACGGATCACTGCAGGGGCCACGCCATACAATGGGCCTCATGACTTGGAACGTGCTGGTGCTGCCGGGCGACGGCATCGGTCCAGAGGTCACCCGGGAAGCCATCCGTGTGCTCGAGCACGTGGCCGCTAGATGGGGCCATCAGACCCGCCTGCAGGAGGCGCTTCTCGGGGGGGCCGCCATCCATGCCACCGGCTCGCCCTTCCCCGATCGCACGCGAGAGCTCGCCCTAGAGTCCGACGCGACTCTTCTGGGCGCGGTCGGCCTCCCGGAGTTCGACGGCCTGCCTCCGTCCGAGCGGCCTGAGAAGGGCCTGCTCGGACTGCGCAAGGCGCTCGACGTCTACGCGAACCTGCGTCCCGTTCGCTGCTACGACAGTCTGATCGAGTCCTCGCCCCTCAAGAACGCCATCGTCCAAGGAACGGACATCCTGATCGTGCGCGAGCTCACCGGTGGCCTGTACTTCGGGCAGCCGAGGGGCATTGAGGGTGCCGGGCCGGACGAGACGGCCGTGAACTCCATGGTCTACACGCGCCACGAGATCGAGAGGGTCGGGCGCATGGCCTTCGGGCTGGCCCGCCAGAGGCGCGGCAGGCTGACCTCCGTGGACAAGGCCAACGTCCTGGAAAACTCTCAGCTGTGGCGGGGAATCATGACCCAACTCTCGACCGAGTACCAAGACGTGGAACTGGACCACATGCTCGTGGACAACTGCGCCATGCAGCTGCTCCTGCGACCGGCCGACTTCGATGTCGTCGTGACCGAGAACCTGTTCGGGGACATCCTCAGCGACGAAGCGTCCGTCCTTGCCGGGTCGATCGGGATGCTGCCGTCGGCCTCGATCGGCGACCGCCTCCCGAGCGGAGCCCTTCGGGGTCTCTATGAGCCGGTCCACGGCTCGGCCCCCGACATCGCCGGCCGAGGCCTCGCGAATCCCTTGGCGGCGATCGGGTCCGTCGCGGCGATGCTCAAGTACACGTTCGGCCTGTCCGAGGAGTCCGCCGCCGTCGAGCGTGCCATCGGTGAGGTCCTCGCCAGCGGAACTGTGACGGCAGACCTCAAGCCCGCCGGGGAGCCGGCCTCGACGCGGGACGTGGGCCTAGCCGTGTGCTCGGCGGTCGGCTAGCTCTTCAGCGCTGCCCGGTACGCCTGCGAGTACAGGCCGTCGAATACGGCCTCCCAAGACTGAGCCAGCGCTGCCTTTCGCGCTGCCCTGCCCATCGCCAGCCGAAAGTCTGGGTCCCGCAGCAGCCGCAGCGCGTTGTCGCCGAAGTCGCCGCCTGACTGGCTGACGAGGCCCGTGACTCCGTGTCGCACAATGTGCGGCGGCCCGCCGGCGTTCATCACCACAGCCGGGACGCCGGACGCGGCGGACTCCCAGACCACGTTGCCGTACGTATCTGTGCGGGACGGGAACAAGAACACGTCCATGTTCGCGTAGGCCTGCGCCAGCCGACGGCCCTTCAGGACACCCCGGAGATTGCACCGCCTCAGGTTCGCGTAGAGCCAGCCCGACTCGCTGCCGTGGCCGACGATCTCAATGCGGTAGCCGAGCCTGGCGGTCGCCTGCAACGCCCGCTCCAGGGACCCAAGCACGCGCAGGTTCTTCTCTGGGCTAAGGGCTAGCGAAATAATAGATCAATCCCATGAGGCATACATGGGACATAATGGCCCGGCTGCCGCGGATTCATAGCCGCCCCTCCTGGGCATTTGTCGGCATGTTCGCCGGGATTGTCGCCGATCCCGACCACCCTGCCGCCCAAGCTATTATGTCTCATGTACGGATTGAATCCGATTCCGCCCCATGCGTCCCACTCTCTACCCCCTCCGCTCCCTCATCGACCTGCTGGAACGCGAAACCGTCGCCTCCATGCCTCAGCTCATGGCCGCCCTCGGCACCTCCACCCGCCGCACGGTCGTGCGCAAGCTCGCCCTCGTCCCCCACCTCACCAGCTATTCCCACGCCCGTCGCTATTACGCCCTGCCCGCGGCCGCGCGCTTCGACCAGCACGGCCTGTGGTCCTTCCAAGGCGTCCGCTTTTCCGCCCATGGCACACTGCGCGCCACAGCCGAATCCCTGGTGCGCTCCGCCCACGCCGGCCACTTCGTCCCCGAACTGGAAGCCCTCCTGCATGTCCCTTGCGGCGATGCCCTGCGCCACCTCGTGCATGGCGACCGTCTCTCCCGCGAGAAGCTCGACGGCCGCTTCCTCTACTGCGCGCCCCAAGCCCAGCGGCGCCAGCGACAGATCCTGGCCCGCCGCGCCCTGGCCGCCGCCCGGCCCCTGCCCGGCGACGACTCGCCAGGGCCCGACATCGCCGCCGCCCGAGAACTCTTCGTCGACCTGCTCGACGAGCGCCAGCGTCGCCTCTTCGCCGGCCTGACCTCCCTGGAACGCGGTCACGGCGGCGACCGCCAAGCCGCCGCCCTGACCGGGCTGCATCCCTCGACCGTGGCCCGCGGACGCCGCGAACTGCTCGCCGGCGACGTCCCGCGCGACCGTGTCCGCCGTCCCGGCGGCGGCCGCCACCGCGTCGAAAAAAAAACCCTGCACTGAGCGCCGCTCTCGCGCGCCTGCTCCAGCACGACACCGCTGGCGACCCCTGCGGCGGCCTGCGCTGGGTCCGTCGCACCACAAGCCGCCTGGCTGATGCCCTCACGCAGCTCGGCTTCCCGCTCTGC
>JAJDWM010000058.1 GCA_022825595.1 Bryobacterales bacterium
ACTTCGGGCGAAACGCTTGTACCGATCGACCCCCCAGAGGAGAACGGCTCTGGCAACGATGGCAATGGCCGGGGGCAAGGGACTGACGATTAGGCGGACTAGCGGATCGTTCCTGCTCCTCGTCTCGGTCGTCGGTTTCCCAGCAACGGCCCTTGGATTGCAAGGAGCAGACTATCCGTACCCTTCGATACCTCCTCTCATTACCCATTTATTCACGTATATGCTGCCTGTTGTCTCCTATTTCATGGGAATCTGTATCCGCTACTACGCCAAGTTCTTGCGAAGCGACGATGCTCCGCCGCTAAACGAGCAGCTTATCGCTGGAGTGGCCTTCTCGCTAATCGCAGTCGCTCCGCTGATTCCATCGCTTCGGCTTGCGGTCGTTGCTCAAGATGTGACCGCTTACATGCTTGCCACCGTAGTGATCATGCAAGAGGGCATGTTCCTGCACGAGCATGCGGTGCGAGCAGTAAACAAACGAAGGGCTCGGATTAAGACCGATCGCTAATGCCCGCAACAAAGGGGGCCTCGATGCTCCCTGCGGGGGCACCCGCAGCTGCGCCAGGTCACGATCCCGCACGGATTCCGCCGGCCCGTCGTCCTGTAGGAGGGCCTACATTGCTCCCGCGGATGCGTTCCGTGGGTCGGCAACCGGACTGTGGGCTCCAGCAGTGCCAAACGGACTTGAGCGGCCTTCCTGAGAAATAAGATCTACGCTGTCCGTGAGAACCAGTGGTGAGGCACGCGGTCGCTAACCCGCGATCTGACGATCGCGGCCCTTCCACTCGCGGTCGCGCAACACAAACTTCTGGATCTTTCCGGTGGCGGTCTTCGGCAGGTCGCCGAATTCCACCTGCTTCGGGCACTTGTAGTGGGCGAGGCGCTCGCGGGCATGCTCGATCACCTCACCTGCCGTAACGGTGGCGCCGTCGCGCGGTACCACGAAGGCTTTTGGCACCTCACCCCACTTCTCGTGGGGGATCCCGACCACGCACACTTCCAGCACGTCCGGGTGCTCCATCAGGACCTTCTCGACCTCTTGGCTGGAAACGTTCTCTCCTCCCGAGATGATGATGTCCTTGGAGCGGTCCTTCAGCTCCACATAGCCATCGGAGTGGCGCACGGCGAGATCGCCGGAATGGAACCAGCCGCCTCGGAACGCATCAGCCGTGGCCTTCTCGTCATTGAAATAGCCGGTCATCACCATGTTCCCCCGCATCACGACCTCGCCCATCGTCTTCCCGTCCGGCGGAACGTCCTTCATCTGCTCGTCTACCACCCGCAGTCCCGTTCCCGCCACGCCATAGGCCACGCCTTGCCGGGCCTTCACCCGGGCGCGGCTCTCAGGATCCAAGGCGTCCCATCCAGGCTGGTCGGCACAGATCGTGTAGGGCCCATACGTCTCCGTCAGGCCGTACACGTGATGCACCTTCGCACCCATGCCCTCCATCGTGCGGATCACTAGGGGGGCGGGAGCGGCGCCGGCTGTTGTGATCGTGACGCCGCTGAGGTCCCTGCCCTCGGCTTCCGGGCTAGCGTACAGCGACGTCAGGACGGTGGGAGCGCAGCAAAGATGCGTCACACCGTGCTCTTCGATGAGACGGTAGACTTCGGCTGGCACAACCTTGCGCAAGCACACGCTCGTTCCGCCAACGGCGGCAATGGCCCAAGGGAAACACCAGCCATTGCAGTGGAACAGCGGCAGGGTCCAGAGGTACACGGACCGCCAAGTCAATCCGGTCTCCAAGGCCTCTCCCACTGCGTTGACCCACGCCCCCCTGGCGTGGAAGACAACCCCCTTGGGGAACCCCGTCGTCCCAGACGTGTAATTCACGCTGATCGCTTCGCCCTCGTCAATGCGCACTTCTGAGAGGCGAGCGAGATCCGAAGCCGCCAAGAAATCCTCGTAGTCCGGCCCGGGGATGTCCCCGGCCATCGGCGCCACGTCCGCGACCTGCACGAACGCACCAAGGTTGGGGACCGAGTCCCGAAACGCGCGGACCGCATCGGCGTATTCCGTGTCGAATATCAGGGCCTTGGCGCCCGAGTGCCGCAAGATGTAGGCGATCTCTCTTGGTGAGAGGCGAACATTGATCGGCACCAAGGCCGCGCCGATGCGCATGGGCCCGAACTTCGCGTCCAGCATGGCGGGAATGTTCGGGGCGAGGATCGCGACGCGGTCCCCCCGCCCGACTCCCAGCTCTTGAAGGCCGGCAGCCAAGCGTCGCGTGCGCTCACTGTACTGGGCATACGTGTACGTCGTCCCTCCGTGGATCACCGCCGGCTTGTCGGGATACACGGATTCGCTCCGCTCCAAGAAGTCCAAGGGAACAAGGGGCTCGAAGTTCACAGACGGTGTCATGGCAGGCAGTCAACCCTACATGATGCCCCAGCGTTGTCCGAACAAGGCATCTGCTCGCGCAGTCGCTGCGCCGTGCTCAGGTGCCCTGCACAATCGAGGGCTTGCGGGGGACAAGTTCAGGGCAGCGGGCGCCTGGGGTGCGGCGAATTCACCGTCAGCTGCCATCAGCCCGGCACTCGCAGTCTCCGCTGGCCTTCGCTGATGCCGCAGTGGAGCCGCCGGAGCCTGTGGCTGCTGTTGTACCCAAGACGGGCGCGGTTGTGGGGGACATCGGTAGCGTTGCTACCGCCAATTTGTGGTCGAGGCGCGCGCCTCGACGCCTGCCGGTCGGGAGGTCGGTAGGTCAGCCGTATGCGAGGCGGCGAGGCTGGCAGGGGAGCTCCTTCGTTCGCCGCCCTCCAGATAGCGCGCTACGGCACTTCCACGCCATCGAGGACCCGCTGGACGATGTCCTCGGCGGTCAACTCCTCAGCCTCGGCTTCGTACGTGACCATGATCCGGTGGCGAAGGACGTCCATGGCCACGGATTTGACA
>JAJDWM010000125.1 GCA_022825595.1 Bryobacterales bacterium
TCTCAGCGTGACCGCGCACGCCGAATGGTAACAGAACCCCACATCCTGGATCCGCCGAAGTTTGCGTTGCGGGCCCAGCGTCCCCTCGCAAGTAGACTTGAATTCGCAATGGCCACCGTCGCAGTTCTTGGGACCCTTGACACCAAGGGGACTGAGATCGGGTTTCTTGCCGAGCAGGTCCGCCGCAACGGTTGCCAAGCTTTGGTGATCGACCTCGGCATCCTCGAGCCCCCCACCTTCGAGCCTGACGTGAGCCGAGAGACCGTCGCCGCCGCGGCCGCCGAGTCCGCACGGTCACTCGCCGAAGCTGGCGACCGCGGTCAAGCCGTGGACGCGATGACCCGCGGAATCGAGCGGCTCGTGCCCAAACTATACGCCGCGGGCCGAATTCAGGCCGTAGTCGGAATGGGCGGCAGCGCGGGCACGACGATGGCGACCGCCGCGATGAGGGCCCTGCCGATGGGACTGCCCAAGGTGATGGTATCAACCGTCGCCGGTGGGGATGTGGCCGCGTTCGTTGGCGCGAAGGACATCACGATGATTCCGTCCATCGTGGACATCAGCGGTCTGAACCGGATTAGCCGGAAGGTGATCGTTCAGGCTGCCGCGGCTGTCAGCGCGATGACCTTGGCTCGCGTGCCGGACAGCGACGACAGGCCACTGATCGCCGCCTCGATGTTCGGCAACACCACCGGGTGCGTAGAGGCGGCGCGGGCGCGCCTCGAGTCCGAGGGCTATGAGGTGCTGGTGTTCCACGCGACGGGCGCCGGAGGGCGGACGATGGAGAGCCTGGTCTCGTCCGGCCTGATAAGCGGGGTCTTGGACATCACCACAACGGAATTGGCGGACGAGCTGGCCGGCGGCGTCATGAGTGCCGGTCCAGAGCGCCTCGGGGCAGCCGCCAGCAGTGGAGTTCCGGCGGTTGTCGCGCCGGGATGCCTGGACATGGTCAACTTCTGGGCCCCGGACTCTGTCCCCGACAAGTACCGCGGCCGACGCTTCTACCGCCACAATCCCAACGTCACGCTCATGCGGACGACGCCCGACGAGAACCGGGAATTGGGCCTGCGCCTTGCCAAGATGGTGAATGGCTCCCGCGGGCCAGTGGCCGTGTACTTGCCCCTCGGCGGGATATCGGTGGTTTCGAGGCCCGGTCAGCCATTCGCTTGGCCCGAGGCGGACGCGGCGCTGTTCAAGGCCATACGGGACGAACTGCGTCCAGACATCCCTGTGCGCGAGCTGGCCTGCGACATCAACGACCCGCAGTTCGCCAGGGCGGTGGCGGAGGGGCTGCTGGGGATGCTCGCCCGGGCCCGGCCCCCCGGCAAGGCGTGACCGGGTCCGGAACCAAGACGAGGTTTAGAAATGAGGAAACGTTCAACGCTCGGAATCCCAAGGCATGAGGTGCTGGCCAGGCTCCGCGGGCAGGCCGAGAGGGGCCGCCCCATCGTAGGTGCGGGCGCTGGCACAGGCATCTCCGCCAAGTGTGCCGAAGCTGGGGGCGCCGACCTGATTGTGATCTACAACTCCGGTCGTTTCCGGATGGCCGGCCGCGGCTCCCTTTCTGGCCTGATGCCCTACGGGGACGCCAACCAGATCGTGCTGGAGATGGCACGCGAGGTCTTGCCAGTCGTGCGCGACACACCGGTTCTCGCGGGCGTTTGCGGGACAGATCCGTTCCGCCTCATGCGCGCTTTTCTGGGCGAGATCCGCGACACCGGATTCAGTGGCGTGCAGAACTTTCCGACCGTGGGTCTCATCGACGGGGTGTTTCGCCAGAATCTCGAGGAGACTGGCATGAGCTTCTCCAAGGAGGTCGAGATGATCGCCATCGCCCACGAGCTCGACCTGGTCACGACCCCTTATGTCTTCACACCGGATGAGGCCATGGCCATGGCTCAGGCGGGAGCGGACGTCTTGGTGGCCCACATGGGCCTGACGACCAAGGGGTCGATTGGGGCGCAGACCGCCAAGGGACTGGACGAGGCGGCGGCCGAAATCCGCGAGATTCGGGACGCGGCGATGAACGTTCGTGAGGACCTCTTGGTGATCTGCCACGGCGGTCCGCTCAGCGAGCCCGAGGACGTGCGGAGTGTACTGGTCTCATGTCCCGGGGTGGCGGGGTTCTTCGGCGCCAGCAGTGTCGAGCGCCTGCCCACCGAACGGGCCATCACGGAACAGGTCCGCGAATTCAAGAACCTCAGCTCGAGCCCCACGTAGGTTCCTCCACGGCTGCCCGCCCTTGGATTGCGGCAGTCCAGAACTGGTCGACCTGCCTGCAAGGGCAGGTTCAATGTTGGGGAGGACGCACTCTCGAACGACTCTCGGCGCCAGCAGCGCACTTCGCAGGGGGACTCGCGTGCCGCTGCTGCGCATCGCCATCAACTATCGGCAGAGGGCGTCCGCCGGCCGCCGGTCCGTCGTCGTGCCCCTGCCCGAGCATTCGGGGCCGGTGCTACCGTAGACTCGCAAGTTCCGGGGAGTCCCCGGCCGGCATTTCGCTTGACGGCGCAGCGAGTCGGGCTGCGTGGCGATGCTCCGCCTCTCCCGGCCCCGGGGCCGCCGTGGGAGGTGCGCGGTGATCAGCTTGGTCGAGGTGCTGAACTACCGCTGCCTGCGGTACGTTTCGCAGCCCCTGAAGCCGTTTCAAGTCTTGGTCGGCCCGACCGGATCGGGCAAGACGACGTTCCTGGATGTCCTGCTGTTCCTTCGGGACGTCATATCAGTGGGCTTGGACGCCGCTCTGGCCGCCCGCGCGACAGATCCCCGCGAGCTGCTCTTCCGAAGTCGGACGGACCTTCTGGAGCTGGCGGTGGAGGCCGTCCTCCCTGACAGCCTCCGCCAGAGCCTGGAGAAGCCTGCCCTTGCGACGGTCCGCTATCAGGCGGCTATTGGTCTCGACCAAGCTGGCCAACGGCTTGAGTTCAAGGCAGAGACGCTGGCACTGACGGAGTCCCGCCAGCTTGAGCCGCGCCAGCGCACACTGTTCCCAGAGCAACAGGCCCCTCCGCAGACGCTACAGCTCAGCACCAGGCGGCCCGACAACAAGGTTCTTGTCACGAAGGTCCCGAACGGCAAAGACAACTTCTATATGCGCCGGGGTTGGGCCTCGTCCTTCAAGCTGGGGCCCTCGAGGTGTGCGCTCGGCTGCCTGCCGCCCGACGAGGGATCGTTCCCGATTGCGACTTGGTTTCGGGGGCTGTTGGTCTCTGGCATTCAGAGCGTAGATCTGGACCTGCAAGCCATCCGGCACCCGTGCCGACCAGGTCTTCCGTCTGGCTTCCGACGCGACGGTGCTAACTTGCCGTGGGTTGCGGCTAGGCTTCGCGAGACTGACCCGCATCGCCACCGCGCATGGATCAGGCAATTGCGG
>JAJDWM010000474.1 GCA_022825595.1 Bryobacterales bacterium
CTTGCATCGGAAGGCTCTGAACGACTCAAGATTGGGATTCGCTATGTAGTTGGCACAGAACGCCCAGAGATCGGTGGGAGCAGCACCTGAACTGAGCAAGGCGTCAGCGCGCTTCGCGGCGCGGCTCGTACCGCCAGAGAAGAGCTTCCAGAACACGACCTCGCTCCATGCCTCCAGATGATCGCGGGCCTGTTCCCGGAAGCGGGTCTCGAAGCTCATCGTCTGGGGCAGATTGCCCGGAACGATCTTCAGGTCGAACCAGCCGCGGTGCTTCTCCGCGTTCCGAAAACCGGTCAGATCAACGGGGTAACTGTACGAGTCGAGCGCGCGTTCCCACGTTGCAACGTCCATTCCGTGGTCGGCTGCAGTTGGCCGAAAGGCTCTGTCGGCCGCTTGACCGACCATGTAGCAGGTTGCCCCGTCGAACGCTCCCCCGACGGCCCCTCCGACAAGCGGGACAAGCTTCGCCAGGTTCACCACGCCCCTCTCGCCGAACTTGGTCATTAGCCTGAACCCGACCCGCTTGTTGATCTCTATCAAGACCCTCCCCGGAACGTTCTTCAGCGCCTCGCGGGCGACCTTCCCGCCGAGCGTGACTCCAGCCTGCTTCACCACGTCCTCTATCGCGGTTCCGATCATGCAGAGCAGGATCGCGGTCCGTACCTGATCGTTCTTGGAGTCATGCCCGTAGATCTCGGCGATCGCCGCCACCATGGGGGCCTGGATCGCGAGGGAAGCCGCCAACGAACCCGGAATCGTTACCGGCAACGTCAGCGCACCTCCGAGGCCGGTCACGAAGCCGGTTCCCGCGTTCTTGGCGACAGCCCATCGGATGAGCCCCTGCACACGTTCAGCGTCGTTGGCATACGGCTTGCTCTTGTAGTCGCCCGCCAAGTCGGAAGCCGAGGGGAGCGGCCCGATTCCATCCAGCGCCTGATCCAGGATCCACTGGACCAAGTCCTGCGCCTTCTCCGCGAGCTTTCCTGAATCGGCGGGCATCACCCTGATGAAGACGGAGCGTACGCGACGTCTGCGTAATCGTCTCCTGCTCGCGCCGAGATCGTCAATGCGGCCTCTAGCTCAACGTCACCTCGCCGCTCAGTGCGGACAGCCGGCTCGTCAGCAAGGCCCGCTACGACGCGTCCAGGTGCGCCGGTGCACGTTCACCGACATCACACGACGCCATGTCGGTCCCACGCTCCAGTTCCCGGACCTCCGGACGACACCGGCAGCCGCACACGCTCGGACCCGGTTCCGCCCGTCCATCAGATGGTCGCCCCGGACCACGACCGGCTCGCGCAGGCCGTTGACGCGCACGTCCTCGACCAGCTCGTCGAACTCCCGGCCGCGGGGTCGGCTCTGCCGCCCGGGTCGGGAGACCGAACATTAGCGGCGACCCGGCCAGGGGTCGAGCTTCGCCGGACGACCCGGCCGGCCGGGTCGGGGCTATGGCCAGACGCTGTTCCTCGCGCGCGTCCTGGACGACCCCGCGGTGTCTTGCGGGGCCGGAGCGACCGCCCGGCACGGGCGACCCGTCAACCACGGTCAGGGTCGAGCTTCGCCCGGACGACTTGGCTCTGCCGGGTCGCGATCCCGCAATTGGGCTGCCAGTTGTGGCCTGTGGGCACAAGGGGGTGAGGACGGCCAGCACGTCGGCGCTGTTGACGTCGGAGACAGGCCGGGAGCCGATGCCCGGGAAGACGTGGCGTTCCAGACTGCGGAGCCAGTCGGCCGCCTGCCTGGAGTTGCGCCAACCGCCCCGCTTCTGCTCGATCACGGTGACGGCGGCGAAGGTGGGCATGCCCTGAGTGGCAGTTGGCGACCACCGTGGGCTAAGATGCCAAGAGGAGTAGTGTGCCCGGCTAGGGTACGGTACGTTCCAGCCCTGAAGCAGGCCGACCCAGGGTCGGTCGGTCGTTCCGGCCCCGAGAACCTTGCCGTCCGCCGGAAGCGCGGCAAGTTGACTCGGGGACTGGACCGACGGCCTTGGTGCCGCACGACCTCATCTCGGTACCCAACAGGTCGGAACGGATGCAGGAGGCGCGATTCAGAGTTTGGCTGGGGCAAGGGCGGAAGCCCAATGTGGTCGGCGCCCGACTCGCCAATTGCAGGCGGGTCGAGGCGTTCGAGGGCGATCTGGATGCTCAGTACGACGCGGACCGTCTCGTCGGCTTGCTCGACCGGTTCACCTACACCAGGGAAGATGAGCGCTACGGGGCAAGCCCGAAACACAAGGTCCCGATCAACGGGGACGTTTATGAGGGTACCGCGACGCTGAAGAACGCGGTTCGCCTGTACCGAGACTTCCGGCGTGAGGGCGTCCAAACAGCCTGTTCCGAGGCACCGGCAAAGCGGCGGACGCAAGAGCGGCGGAACCAACGACCGGGGGCTCACTGGCCGAACTGGCCGGTGCCGAACGACGAGGATTTCCTGGTGCTTGCCCGGTCTACGGCACCGTTCATCCGGTTCCTTGATCCCCGCATCGTCGATGCCGTCGTTGAGGACAATCGGCGTCACGGGTCTGAGTGGCGCTCCGCGCTGGACGCCCGCGGCGTCGATCCCGACATCTACCTGTGGGAGGGCTCGCCCTGCGCTTTCCCGGGAGTCCGCCGTTGCGCTGGGAGTACGGAGCTCGCGGTGTTCCGCAAGCGGGCCAAGCCGGACTTGGCTCCGCCGCACTGCCTCACCCTCGACACCAACGACTACCCGAAGCACGTGTGGGCGTTCGTCTTCACCGACAAGCCGTTTCGCAAGGAGGGGCCGACCGGTTACCAGCTCGCGCACCTTCTCGATCACAAGACGGCGGGGAACCGCTGGCGGGTCGAGTTGGTCTGCCCGTCGGAGCCGCCTCTGCCGTACGGGCTCTTCACCAGCGCGGCGAACGCGGTCTACACGCCGGCTGCCTTCCTGCGTCCCACGGACTTCTCCACCAAGCTGCGCAACCTCGTCCAGAGACGGGCGCAGCAGTTGTATCGCGATGTCTGTCGCGTGGTGCCGCCACCATTCGCGGTGAGGCCTTGCGAGGCTTCGGCTTGGGCTCTCGACAACTTCCCGTGGAGTGCGCCTGTGGGCAACATGGACCGCGTTGGTGATTTCTTGAGATTTCGCCGCGAGCGCATGGGCGAACTCATTGCGGCCCCATGAACCCGGCGGGATCCACCACCGCAGATTCTGCGGGCCGGGGTACCGAAGGGCGCGAAACGATGGAAACGGACTCGCAGTTCGGCGGGACGGACAGGCCTCGCGAGACTTGGCGGCCCTCGACCCGGGTCCACAAGGCCGTGGTCGTGCTGTCCTGGGCGTGGGCGCTCGTTTGGACCGTGATGACGTTGTTAATGCTGTGGGACTGGTTGCTGTTGTCGCCGACTGGCGATCCGCCGATGTCGCTGTATCCGATGCCGCTGACCGAGCGACTGTTCAGCGCGGTCGGGGTCGTCCTGTACTATCTGGTGGGTCTGCTTTCGCCGATCTTGCTGCTCG
>JAJDWM010000442.1 GCA_022825595.1 Bryobacterales bacterium
TAACTTGGAAAACGCTCTCGCGGCCGTGGCCGCGTGCTCGCTTGCGGGGCTAGCGCCCGCCCAGATCGCGCCGGCCCTGCAGACATTCAGGCCCGTCGAGCACCGCATGGAATGGGTCCGCGCCGTTCGGGGCGTCAGCTACTACAACGACTCTAAGGCCACCAACGTGGCGGCGGCTGCAAAGGCCTGCGCCTCCTTCGACGGCGGCTTGTGGGCGATCCTCGGCGGTCAGGACAAGGGCTCCGACTACGCGCCCTTAGGCTCCGTGCTGCGCGGGCGGGCCCGCGCTGCGCTCTTGATCGGTGCCGCGGCGCAGCTGATCGGCCCGCAGATCGGGGACTGTGTGCCCACGCTGGAGTGCCGGACCCTGCAGAGGGCCGTGGAGCATGCGGCGGAGAACGCGCGCGCAGGTGACACTGTCCTGCTCGCGCCGGCCTGCGCCAGCTTCGACCAGTATGCGAACTATGTCGAGCGGGGCAGGGAGTTCCGGCGGATCGTGGCGAGGCTCGGGGGCTGACATGCCGCTGATGCTGCGATTCGACCGGGTGATGATCTGGACCATCATCTTTTTGGTCGTCCTCGGTCTGATCATGGTGTACAGCACGACAGCTGCGAGCGGGACGGTCGGTTCCGTGTACATCATAAAGCAGGGAATCACCGCGGGGCTTGGGTTCCTCGCGATGTACGCGCTCATGTTCGTCGAGCGCGAGAAACTGCGGCGACGAGAGGTAGTGTTCGGGATCTTGGCTTTGAGCGCCTCGCTGCTAGTCACCGCCGCCCTGCTCGGAGAAGGAGCAAACACCAAGCGCTTTCTGCGGACCGGCCTGCTGTCCTTCCAGCCGTCGGAGCTTGCCAAGCCCGCAATCATCCTCTACTTGGCGTACTTCCTTCAGCGCAACAGCGGCTCCATCCGGAACCTAAGGGTAATTGCCCGACCCTTGGCAGTGGTCGGCGCCATGTGCGGGCTGATCCTGCTCGGCCGGGACTTCGGGACGGCGGCGACGCTGCTTATCTTGGCGTCCGTGATGCTGTTCATGGCGGGAGTTCCACTGCGCTGGTTCGCGCTGGGCGCCCTGGCAGTGGCACCTCTCGCCTACTTCGCCGTCTGGCAAGTGCCGTATCGTCGAAGCCGGATCTTCGCGTTCCTCGAACCCGAGGCCGATCCGCTCGGCGCGGGATTCCAGATCCTGCAGTCCCAGATCGCCGTGGGTTCGGGCGGGATCTTCGGCAACGGGTGGATGGCTGGCAAGCAGAAAATGCTCTTTCTGCCCGAAGCCCACACCGACTTCATCTACTCGGTGGTGGGCGAGGAGCTTGGCCTAGTCGGGTCCCTGCTCGTGCTAGCGGCCTTCGCGGTGCTGATCTGGCGCGGCATTCGCAGCGCGTGCCTCGCGGGGGACCGGTTCAGCTTCCACCTTGCTGCCGGCGTGACGGCTATGATCGGCACACAGGCGATGCTGAACATGGGGGTCGTCCTCGGGCTGCTGCCGACAAAGGGGATGCCGCTTCCCTTCATCAGCTACGGCGGATCCTCGCTCATTGTCCTATTGGCCAGTTGTGGGGTCCTTCTCTCGGTGGGGAGGTCAGGGAAAGCATGATGGCGTGCGGAGGGGCCACGTGCGTGCTGATCGCCGCGGGCGGAACGGGCGGGCATGTCATCCCGGCCTTGGAGGTGGGACGGGAGTTGCGCTCGAAGGGCTGGGAATGCGTCTTCGTGGGAACGGCCACCGGCTTCGAGAACCGGCTTGTCCCGACCGCGGGCTTCGAGCTTTACCGAGTGCCCAGCGGCGCCCTGAACCGCGTCTCATTGCAGCGGCGCATCAAGACCGTGCTCACCGCGCCCTCGGGCATTGCCGCTGCGGTCGCCCTCGTTCGCTGTCGCCGCCCCCGTGCCGCGCTCAGCTTGGGCGGGTACGCCGCAGGGCCGTTGGTCCTGGCGTGTGCGCTCCTGGACGTGCCATTGATAGTGCTTGAGCCGAATGTCACCCCTGGGCTGGCGAATCGGCTGGCAGCTCCGGTTGCGCGGCGTGCGCTGGTCTGCCACCAGGCTGCTGCTGCCTTCTTCAGGTACGGCTCGTGCCAATTCGTGCGGCTTCCGGTCCGGCGCGAGTTCTTCGAGCAGCCTGCCCGCAGGAAGGGGGCGCCTTTCACGGTCCTCGTCCTCGGGGGCAGCCAAGGAGCCACTCGACTGAACAGGGCGGCGGTCGGCGCCGTGCGCTCATGGCGCCGAAGGGGGCAGCCCGTGCCCACGCTGGTCCATCAGACCGGGCCAAAGGAGCTCGATGCGGTGCGTCGGGCCTATCGCGAGGAGGGCGTTGACGCGCAGACGGCGTCGTTCTTTGACGACATGCCGGAACGCTTCGGAGCTGCCGACCTGGTGATCTGCCGGGCGGGGGCTTCGGCGATCGCCGAGCTCTGTGCAGTCGGCAGGCCGTCGGTGCTGGTGCCGTTCCCCCACGCCGCACACGATCACCAGCGTGCCAATGCGAAGACGGTTGCCGAAGCCGGAGGGGCCCTGCTGGTCGCGGACTCGGAGTGGACAGGGGACCGCATGGCGAGGCTTGTCGAGTCGCTGGCGTCAAACCGCACTCGCCTGCGGGCGATGGCGGCAGCCACGGCGCGCTTGGCTCCGCGCGGAGCTACGGAGGCGGTTGCGGCCGCGGTCGTGCGGGCGGCCGGCGGGGAGGAGAGGGCCTGAGAATGCTGTTTCGACGAGAGACGTTTCGCCAGCGGCGGATTCATTTCATCGGCATCGGAGGAATTGGGATGAGCGGCATCGCCGAGATCCTGCTTAATCTGGGCTACACCGTGACAGGCTCTGATCTTCGCGAGTCCCCAGTCTTGGAGCGGCTGCGGAGGATGGGCGGGACGGTCTTCGCGGGCCACGCCGGTCATCAGCTGGGAGACGCGGAGGCGGTGGTGACCAGTTCCGCGATCCCGGGCAACAACCCGGAGCTGTCCGAGGCACGCAGGCGCAGACTGCCAGTGATCGCGAGGGGGGAGCTACTCGCGGAGCTGATGCGGGTCAAGTACGGCATCGCCGTCGCGGGCAGCCATGGCAAGACCAGCACCGCCTCGATGTGCGCTGCTATCTTGGCGGCAGGGGGCTTGGATCCGACCGTTGTCATCGGGGGCCGGGTGGCCTCGCTCGGCTCCAATGCGCGCTTGGGGAACAGCGACTACCTGCTGGTGGAGGCCGACGAGTCGGACGGCTCGTTCTTGGCGCTGGACCCGATCGTCGGCATCGTCACCAACATTGACCGCGAGCACATGGACCACTACGGTTCGACCGAGGCCTTGCTGGCGGCTTTCGAGACCTTCTGCAACAACGTGCCTTTCTACGGCGCGGCTGTGGTGTGCGCCGACGACCCGTGGGCCCGGTACGTAGCCGGGCGGATCCGGCGCCGCTGCACCACCTATGGTCTGGCGTCGGTATCGCCCCAAGCCGAGTTCGTAGCGGATCGTCTGGAGTTCGCGCACGACCAAGTCTCGTTCGCGGTGTCGCGTGGAGACGAGTCGCTGGGCAGGTTTCGCGTGCAGGGTGTTGGTGAGCACACGGTTCGCAACGCCACCGCCGCAATCGCGGTTGGCGCAGAGCTGGAGATCGACATCGACCGCATCCGCTCCGGCCTCGCCGATTTCTTAGGTGTGGACCGGCGTTTCCAGACTCGGGGCGTCGAGGGCGGCGTGACGGTGATCGACGACTACGGGCACCACCCCACGGAGATCCGGGCTACTCTTGCGGCAGCCGCCGAATGCGGCTTTCGCCGCGTCAACGTGATCTTCCAGCCGCACCGTTACAGCAGAACGAATGACTTGTCCGCGGAGTTCGCGGGCTGCTTCTCGCAGTGCGACCGCCTGTGGGTCGTGGACATCTACTCGGCAGGGGAAAGCCCGATACCGGGCGTTTCGAGTCCCGCGCTGGTGGAGCGGATCTTGCGCGCAGGGCATCCACAGGTTGACTATTGTCCCAGCATGGATGCTGCTGTCCAACGGGTTGCTGCGACGGTCGCGAGCGGCGAAGCCGTGATTACCCTTGGCGCAGGGAACGTTTGGACGGCAGGAGTGGAACTGTTGCAGCGCATTCGGTCGGAGGGCCGTACCCATACGAGCATGGCAAGTCTGACCGTGACCGACCGCGCGGAGGTGGCAGGGCATGAGCGAGAGAGACTCTAGCGGCGTGCGGAACGCAGGCACCGGGACAAACGGCCCTCGTAGCGGGGGGATTGGCCTGATCCTCGCAGCTGCGGTCGCGGTGGCTATAGGTGGACTCGCGCTGCTGCAGGCGGTAGTCATGGGCTCGGCCGTCTTCCGCCTGCCCGCCGACGGCAGCGCCCTCAGAGTTGCTGGCGTCACGCCGGGCTACGAGAGCGAGGTGGCGGCAGTGTTTGCGAGGGATCTCGGGAGGAGCCTTGCCGCGGTGGACATTGACGAGCGGCGCCGAGAGCTCCGGCTGTTGCCGACGGTCCGCGATGCCCGGGTGGCCCGCGTTTGGCCCAACACCATCTACGTCGAGATCGACGAGCGTGTC
>JAJDWM010000292.1 GCA_022825595.1 Bryobacterales bacterium
GCCTCCCGTACCTCAGTACCACGTCTGGCTACATGGCAGCCGTAGGCTGCCTGAACGCTAGCATCGTTAGGCGGAACACATGCGAATTGCTCCAATGCTCGTTGGCACCAACATCGTCTTATTGGGAGACTTCAACCCCAAGCTCTTCCAGCCGGCCTGGTTCGGCGCAATTGGGCTTCTTCCCGAAGGGGCAGCGACCAGCGGCAAAGTGGAGGTGGTTGACTCGGAGATCACCCAGTTCTCTGCAGATTGGCTGCGCCTTCTGGTGACGCGCGAGAGATTCGACGCCCTAACCGCGCAACAACCGTTTACCCGGCTGCGGGACATGGTCCACAGCGTCTTCCACGAGTACCTCACCCACACGCCGCTGAGGGAATTGCGGATCAACTTCATCGTTCACTTCATAGTCGACAGCCCGGGGATGCGAAGCCGGATCGGTGCGGCGCTCGCCCCGCCGAAGCGTTGGGGGCCATGGCGGCGTCACCTCGATCTTGATGGGCCATACGGGGGTATGACGATCCTCGAGATGTCACAACTCCGACCGAAGGGCAGGGCTCAGGGCGGCCAAATCAGAATTCGGGTTCAGCCGTCCACAGTCGTAGGCGTGCACCGAGGTACTGGCGTCCACGTGAGGGTCGACGACCATTTCCAGGGAGATGGCACGGCTGACCAACTCTTGGCTACTCTGAAGCAGGAATTTGATGTGTCGCTCAAACGAGGCGAAGAGATCGTGGACCACATAATGTCACTCGCCTATCAAGTCCAAGAGTGAAGTCCTCAACGTGGCAAGAGGCATCCACACTGGTCGATCCGTCACCGGACTCAGCGCTGGATACTTCGTCAAAGCCCTCCGCAATGGCCCCGACAGTCCTGCTTGACAGGGTCAGCGTTCGCCTCCTAGCAGCACCGATCGGCACATTGGCCCCCACCCCGAGCCAGAATGGTGCTGACCCCGAAAACACCCAATGTCTGGAAGTCGGGGTAAACGATTTAGTCCCGGGGGAAGGGCAGCGCGCAGGTTCCAGACTCCGTTCGATTGTTCGGCCTGCAGTTTCCAAACCCACGTTCGCTGGTTCCCCTTCGTTTTATCCCAAGCAGGAATGGGCGGGGCGCGTGACAGTGATCTACGACGATGAGTTTGACGCCCGGCTTCGGGACGTTGCCACAGACGAGTTCGCCGTTGCCACCATCGCTCTCGAGGAGATCGGGCCCGACGACCGGGCCCAGCTTCGAGTCGGGTCGCTCTTTCGCTGGGTGATGGGGTACGAGAGGTCGGTGGGTGGAACTAGGAGCAACGTGTCACGCATTGTTTTCTTGGATCCGCCTCGACTGACGGAGCGGGATTTGGTAGTCGGGCGCAAGTGGGCGGATCAGCTGCGCAGCCAGTGGGGTCTTGACTGAACTGGATGCCCCTCATCCCGACGAGGTGGGAATCTCCTTGTTCGGGTCAGGGTTTGGGGAGTTTGCCGATCTGCGCATCGGCCGGGGCGGATGCGTGGTTGTGGACTCGTCTCAGGTGCGAGGTGGGTGCCTCGTGAGCGGTTGGCCGCCTGCCGCCCCCAACGACAGCCGCGCCCTCCCCACTCGCAAGCGGCGACTGGCCTCGCGTTCAGTCCTCACGGCTCCGCAACGCCACAGAGCCAGGAGTGCTGCAAGTATCGGCTGGCTGCGGACTTCGATCGCGCTCTCTGCATGGCGCCAGTCCTCTGGACACGCCACGAACGTTGCTACTTCAAGCGCTGGCAGCGCAGCCTTGCCGACATTCTCCCGCAGTCCCGACGATGAACTGAAGGTGGGCACCAGTTCCCGGACAGAGACCGCTGGATGGACACTCTCGGCCCCTCGATTGACCTTCGGCCGTCCCCGGAATGCTACGCGCAGCCGGGGGCGCACTCACATTCGCCGACAGCACGGCATGCCCCCCAGTAAAGCGACGCGGCCATACACAAGTCGGTCGGCCATCCTTGGCAACTGCCTGTCCGGTCGGTCTGGCAGCCCAACCCGGCAACGCGCTGGAGGGGGTCTGAGCCAGGTCAGACGCCGCTTCGGAACGGGCGAGGCCTCGCGGTATCGCGCGATTGATGCTCGTTCAGAGCTTCGGCCGGAAGACGTGCCTTCTTGGGGCGCGATCTCGGTCTGTATGAGACCCACGAAGCCCTGTCCTCGTCGATCCCTTGGTCCTTTTCGTCCCGTACACGCGTGCAACCCTGCCACAGCGCGTTCAGCTGTCGGCCACGCCGTGTACCGGCATACTCTGCGTGATTCCCAGCACGGCGGGCTGTCGAGCTACCTGCGCATCTCCGTAGCGGCGCCGCTATTCCAGCACCCGGGCCTGCAGTCCGGACAGAGGAGGGCCCAGTGGCCGCACACACGCCTCTCAAAGCAGACGCACTTCCAACTAGAACCGTCGCGAGACGGGCGATGGCCCGCCGGAGTACACTTCTCAACGTGTCTCGAAGGACTGACTTAATCGCACACATATCGAACCCGCTGGCGATTTGGACGTGGTTCTGGGACGAAGCATGCATTCGACACAATGAGCGGTAGCCTCCACCGCCACACCAAGAGGAGCTGGATTCCCCGTGATGCCTGACAGTCGGACTTGTCAAGAGCTTCAAGAGGGGCTCGGCGCCCTATTCGACTGCTCGATGCAAGGGGACTATCACCGCATCCGCACGCCGTACCTCTATCCGGACGGCGACGTCATCGATGTGTTCTGGAAGGTGGAGGGTGACGCGGTGAGAGTCACCGACCTTGCCGAGACCACCGGCTGGCTGAGCATGCAGTCAGCCAGCCCGCGACGCTCAAAGAGCCAGACGTCTCTCATAGAAGACGCGTGCTTGACACACGGGATCGAATTCCATCGTGGGATGCTCCAGGCCCGGTGTCGACCGGGCGACGAACTCGTGAACGTCGTGACTCAAGTGGCGAAGGCAGCGCTCCGGGTTTCTGACCTCTGGTTCACGATTAGAGCTCGAGCGATCCAGCACATCGCCGATGAGGTCGCAGGCTTTCTGGACAAGCAGGACATTGGATTCAAGCGGGACGAGAAGCTGGTCGGCCGTTCAGGTTGCGGCTGGAAGATCGACTTCCAAGTCCGGACTCCGCTACGCAGTTCCCTCGTCCAAGTGCTGACCACGGGGAGACGTGCGGCGGCGCGAAGGGTCTGTGAGCACGCCTTGGCCGCTTGGTACGACCTTAGCCACCTCGAAGCGGAACTGGAAGAATGGACCTTCATCTCTCTCTTCGACGATACGGCTGATGTGTGGACAGATGAGAACTTCAGACTGCTAGAGGCGATATCTAGAATTGCGCGCTGGTCACGTCCGGACGAGTTCGCCGCCGCTTTGATCGAGGCACCTTGACTGCGGACAATTCCTAACGCCGCTTGGAACGGCCAATCTGCGAGGGACTGGCCGGTCATGCCCCGTCATTCAACACACGACACCGACGGGCTCGGGCTCCCCCTAACGGATTGGCCACCCTGGTGCACGCGACCGTTGAGTCCCGCGTAGACCCCCTCAAGGGGCCATCTTTCTTCCTGCGACGCAACCGGAGGTCGCCGATTCGCTCAACTGCGACAAGGACGCTTATCTTGGCCGCAGACCCCCTCGGAGCCGACCACCCGAAGCTCGCCCGGAAAGCGACCGCGCTTAGTCCCGGGCGGTCCGCCAGTTCCAGCCGGATGATCTCCCTTAAGGGATCCAACCTCGGCAGCCGTCTTGGCCTCAGCCCAAATCCAAAGGCCTCGCTCGGTGGACCATGCGGTCTAGTGAGCCGGCTTCTGTCACTGAGTGCCGCCTCGGCCCACGTGCACAAGCAGACCGTGCCGGTTAGTTCCGAGATCAGCCGGCGAGGCGATGGCCCTCCTTGGTCAGGCCAGACCGCCGCGGGTCCTGCGCGGGCGATTGTGTCGCCCTCGACGTTGGGTTAGGGGCCCTCTCAGGCGACCATCCCACTCTCAACGGGCCCTCTGGCGCCGGATGGGCCGCGCTCGCGGCTCCGAAGGCCGAACTGCCGCTTCATGCAGGTCCGTCCTACCTCGGCCAAGAAACTGATCACTCACGAGGTCCGAATCCAAGGTGCGCGGGCGAGCATACTGATGGGCCGATCACCTACCGCATTCGAGTA
>JAJDWM010000248.1 GCA_022825595.1 Bryobacterales bacterium
CTCTCGCCGAGTTGACATTGGTGGACCTCTTCCCGCAGACGTATCACATTGAGACTCTGGCAACGCTCCATCGCAGCTAGGCGGGAACTCCGCGGGAGTCCGTTCCAGACGCGCCGTCTGTGTCGCCGCTCCCGTCGCCACAAACCAAGCGAGATGGGCAAGTTCGCGCCGGTGGCGGGGGACTAGGTGGGTGAGCTCTCGGCAGCCCTTGACGCTCTCGGGCCGAGCTTGAGGTTTCTCGAAGGGGTTGGCGCCTCATTCGCCTGCGCAGTGGCAACGTTCCAGCCGAGAGGAGATGGGATAGCTGACGCTTCTTGGTCGCCAGACTTGCTGCCAACGAGCCACATGGTTGCGACCGTACGGCCGTTGCGGTACCGTTTAGCGGTTGACTTATGGGAGGGTTTGAGGTGTATCAACGCTTAGGGGTAGTCTTCGCAGGATTCTCGGTAACGGCGTTTTGTCTGCTAGCGACCGAGGCTGCGGCCTCTACCCGCAACTGTGATAGCGGAGAGTGCGACAAGGTGGCCGTCGTTCGCTGCAACACGCTGGCCGACGGGCGAATCTTGGTCGCTAACTCGAGTGTGACAAATGCCGTTGGAGTGACGGTCAGGCAACTTGACGGGTGCGCTTTCACCATTGCGCAATTGCTGAACGCCGGCTTGGAGATAGAGGAGCACACTACCGAGACTGCTCCTTCAGGTGCGGTGAGCTTCAACTTTGTCTTTCTCGTCGATGACGACGATAGCGACAATGATGAGGACGATGACGATTGAGCTTCGCTAACCGCCGACCTCTTCGGGGTCGGGAGCAGAACGCCGGACCCTGGGGCGGGCGTCGGACCGACATCTCGCAGCTGGGATCGTGATGATGGCATGGGCGCTCACGGCCAAGACGTGCGCACTGAATCGAGAGCGGCCGTTCCTAAGAAGCCACGGTGCACTCCAGCCGACCACTGCACACGGCGGGCCATGCTTATGCGTCTCGTCAGCGTTCCGCAGCCTTTGGCACGGCAGCCCCTCCGACATCTCGGAGTGCCCACTGACGGCGCGCCAAAGACTGTCAACGCTTCCGGCGGCGTCGCTAAGTGACCTTACGCACCTCGTGAAGGTGGAAGAACTCGTGCATCTGGCGCCGCAGGACATGGATCGATCCAAGGACGGCAATCAAGTTTGGAACTGCCATGAGAGCGTTTAGCGTGTCAGCGATCTTCCAGACCGTTTCCAGACCGCCCACGGCCCCGACCAATACCGCTGCCGTCCAAGCTACTCGGTAGATGGGAATCGGGCGCAGCCCGAACATGTACACGATCCCGGTCTCGCCGTAGTAGGCCCAGCCAATAATCGTCGAGAACCCGAACATCGCCACGGCGATGGAGACCATCGGGCCGCCCAAGTAATCGCTGAAGCCCACCTCGAAGGCCTTGGCGGTGAGCTGGGCTCCTGTATTTCCGGAATCCCAGACGCCGGTCACCAAGACGATGGACGCCGTCAGCATGCACACGACGAGAGTGTCTAGGAACACCCCGAAGATTCCGTACGTTGCCTGCCGCGCAGGATGGTCGGTGACCGCTGCAGAGTGTACGATTGGCGCGCTGCCAAGGCCCGCTTCGCTGGAGAACAAGCCGCGTGCGATTCCCGTGCGAATCGCCATCTGCGCCGAAGCTCCCAGAAAGCCGCCTACAGCGGCGTGTCCGTCAAACGCAGAACTGATCACCAAGGCGATCACTCCGGGCAAGTCGCCCAGATGGTTCATGATTACCACCAATGCGCACGTCATGTACATCACGCACATGATCGGGGCCAACAGCGACGTTACCTCAGCAATCCGGCGGATTCCACCGATCACCACCAGTGCCGTGATGAATGCGAGGGCGATGCCTGTCGCCCACACAGGGATTTGGAATTCCCCTTGCAGGGCGTTCGCCACCGTGTTGGCCTGGGTCATGTTGCCGATCCCGAACGCCGCCAGAGAGCAGGTCAGCGCGAAGATCGTACCCAGCCAGGGCATCTTGAAGCCCCTAGAGAGAACGTACATCGCCCCGCCGCGCAGTGCTCCAGACGCATCTCGCTGACGGTACTCGAGAGCCACCGCGATCTCGGAGTACTTCGTTGCCATGCCGACGAGTCCGGTCATGAACATCCAGAACACGGCTCCGGGTCCGCCCGTCGCGATTGCGATCGACACGCCCGCGATATTGCCGACTCCGACTGTCGCCGACAGAGAAGTGGCAAGCGCTTGGAACGGCGAGACAGTGCCTTGCGCAAGGGGACGCCGACGCCCGGTCAGGACCTGACGGACGGCGTACGGGAATCTGCGGAATTGGATTCCCTTGGTGACCACGGTCAGGATCACCCCAGATCCGACCAGCACGACAAGCATGGGCGTGCCCCAAACAATGTCGTTGACCGTGCTGTTGAGTTCGAGCAGCCAGTCCATCGGATCAACCAGCTAACCAGTGTATATAGGTGTTCCGCCCTTGGCGGCCAGTCCCTCCGGTCTCGTTCGGAGTGCGCGGTGGGTCTCGTTCGCCCAGCGTTGGGATACCTGATCCTCGGACCGGGCTCTCACTGCCCCGCTGGACCGGACGTGTCCTCCCTAAGAGCCGCCCGGGACCGGGGCATCCGCCCCGACCGTGGCGTGGTGCATGATCTCCTCTTGCGTAGTCTCGCGAGGCAGTTCGGCGACGATGCGCCCGTGGCGCATCACCAAGATGCGGTCGGCGATCTGCAGCAGTTCGGGAAGCTCGGAGCTGACCATGACCAACGCCTTGCCCTGTCGCGCCATGTCGTCCATCAGGGCGAACACCTCGGACTTCGCACCGACGTCGATGCCCTTTGTGGGCTCGTCGAAGAGCACGATGTCCGTGTCCCGGAACAGCCACTTCGCGATGACCACCTTCTGCTGATTCCCGCCGCTTAGCTGGCGGGCACTCTGTTCGACCCCGTCCGACCGGATCTTCAGCCGCGCCCGGAATCCCTCGGTCACGGAGCGCTCCTTGCGGGTCATGACTACCCCGGACCTGGAAACGCGCTCCAAGTTCGCCATGGTCATGTTGGCCCTAAGGCTGAGCCTGGTTGCCAGGCCCGTGTACTGGCGATCCTCCGTGACGAGTGCAATGCCTGCAGCGACTGCGTCGTAGGGGGATTGGATGTTGCGGGCCAGACCGTTCACTTCGACGGATCCCGGCGGCCCGGGGGTGATGCCGAAGACGGTCTCACACACCTCCGTCCGGCCGGATCCCACCAAGCCAGCCATGCCCACGACCTCTCCCGCCCGGACGGCGAACTCGACGCCCGGAAGGCTGACCCGTAGACGGGTCTCCCCAGGATCGGCCTTGCCGCGCTGGTAGATCGCCGTGAGCTTGCGCCCCACCATGTGACGAACGATCCCATTCGTCGAGATATCGTCCATGGCGCCCGAATGCACCGTCGATCCGTCCCGGAGAATCGTCACGTGGTGGGCGATCTTCCGCAGTTCAGCCAGCCGGTGCGTGATGTAGATGATGCCGATGCCCTTCGCTGAGAGTTCCCCGACAATGCGGAACACTTCCCGCGATTCCGCCTCGGAGAGCGACGAGGTCGGCTCGTCAAAGATCAGCAGGGACGCCTCTCCTTGAAGCGCCCGGCAGATCTCGACCAGCTGGCGCTGTGCCGGGCTCAGGGCCTGCACCTTCCAGTGGGCCTCAAGCGGGAAACGCTGGCTCTCAAGCAGCGCGGCAGTGGCGCGTTCCATTCCGGATCGATCCATCAGCCCCCCGCGGCCGGGCTCCCTACCCAGGAATACGTTCTCAGCGACCGTGAGGTGCGGTGCGAGCAGCGATTCTTGGTGAACCATGCGGATGCCCACGGCGTGGGCGTCCGCCGGAACTGCGAAGTTGACGTGGCGGCCCTTCCATCGCATGTCGCCGCCGTCCCGGCGCTCCATGCCCGCGGCAATCTTCATCAGCGTGGACTTGCCTGCGCCGTTTTCTCCCAGCAGCGCATGGACCTGTCCCGGCTTGACATCGAGGGACCCATCCCGGAGCGCGTGCACGCCCCCAAAGCGCTTGCGGATGGATGAGAGCTCCAAGAGCATCGGCCGACCGGAGTGGGGGAGCTCTCCGGAGGGCCAGATTATCACAGTGCCGAAACACGCAGTTCGGACCTGCTTCCGATATTCTTAGTGGTGCCGGGCAAGCCGCATGGGCCGCGCCCGAACCCATGGCCACACAGAAACTTCACGCATCTCGACGTTCCTTCTTGGCGACGGCAGCCGTCGGCACGGTAGCACCGATGAGCGCCGCCTCTGCCAGCCGCGTGCTGGGTGCCAACGACCGGATCCGGCTCGGCCTAATCGGCTGCGGCGGAATGGGCCGTGTGGATCTTAGGGACATGCTCAAGGCCGGAAACACCCAAGCCGTTGCTCTCTGCGATGTCGACGAATCGCAGATTGCCAAGACAGAGAAGGACGTCGTCGCGCCCGCCGGCCAGGCATCCGAATTCCAGTCGGGCGACTTCAGGAGGGTCGTGGAGCGGGCCGACATCGATGCCGTCATCGTGGCGACTCCGGACCATTGGCATGCCCTGCCGACAGTAGAGGCCTGCAAAGCAGGCAAAGACGTTTATGTAGAGAAGCCTCTCGCAATGACAGTTTGGGAGGGTCGCCAGATGGTCACGGCGGCGCGCAATCACGAGCGGGTTGTCCAAATGGGAACGCAGCAGCGATCCGGCAGGCAGTATCGAGAGGCCAAGGAGTTTGTCGACAGCGGCAAGCTGGGAAAAGTGCGCCTGGTTCGCTGCTGGGCATACTTGGACTGGAAGGGAGAGACACCGCACCTTCCGGACGAACAGCCGCCGGCCGGCGTCGACTACGACATGTGGCTGGGACCTACGCCCAGCCGTGCCTTCAATCGGAACCGATTCCACTTCAACTTCCGCTGGTACTGGGAGTACTCTGGCGGCTTGATGACGGACTGGGGCGCCCACATGATCGACATCGCGAACTGGTACATGGGCATCAAGTCCCCGGCTTCGGCAATGTCCGTCGGGGGCAAGTTCGCGTATCCGAAGGACGCGATGATCACGCCAGACACGCAGCAGGTGCTGTACGAGTTTCCGGACTTCTCGATGGTCTGGGAGCACGCCCTCGGAGTCGGCCGCGGGCCAGCAGATCGCGAACACGGGGTGATGCTGCATGGCGAGAACGGAATCCTGATCGTCGATCGGCAGGGTTGGGAGGTGCTGCCCGAGACGGATCGCATCGACAAGCGCGTCCGGGAGTACAAGGCGCCTGGCGTGCCGTTTCAGGCGTACCGACCGGACCGGGACGACATGCATCTGGAGCACGTCAAGAACTTCCTGGAATGCATGCGAACCCGTGAGCGGCCTCGCTCCGATGTTGAGGTCAGCCACGATTCGATGGTTGGCTGCCATCTGGGAAACGCCGCCGTGCGGACGGGCCGGCGGGTGTACTGGGACGTGGACAACGAGCGGGTCGTTAATGACCCAGAGGCAGAGGCGATCATGTACAAGCGGCCCTATCGGGAGCCGTGGGTGCTGTCTGTCTAGCGTCTCGAGCGCTAGCTAGGCTAGCCCCTCCTGCTGTCGCACCCTTCGAGTCCTCGAATCCGGTCTCTTGGGAGAAGCTGCGGGGCTGGCCAGCCAGTTCCTACGGGGCCGGACGAGCAGCCTAGCGTGCCATAGACCTCGAATTTCACGGACATAGTGCACCCTAGTGCCTTGTCAGGTTAGTGGGGGCAATGTGCATCGTGAAGTAACTGAGATTCAACGGGAACTCCGGCAACGCTAATCGTCATCAGGCAATGTGAGCCCTTTCTATACTGGAACCTGCGGCGAGGGCGAAGAGGTTGTGGACTGCGAATCGTTTGCGGCCGACGATCTCGCTATCGAGGAGTCCGTGCGCGTACGCAACGTATGAGCTCCGGGAACGACACCGAACGGCATGGGCTTCGTACCGGCGCCGTCGAGGCCTACGGCCGGTCCGGCTTGCTCTTCAACGAAGGCTAGAGCTCGATCACAGGCGCGCTGCTGTACATCAACGGCGGCCGGCAGCTACGGTGCGGCCCCCGCGAGGCGGTGGAGTTCATCTCCCGGGGCCCAAAGCTGCGCCACGCGCGCTGGTTTGTTAAGTCGGATCCGCGGCCTAGCGGGAGTTCACTGCGGGCGTTCGTGAGGCCGGCCTCCAAAGTGCCTGCCCCGGTGGTGACTCGCATATTTGGGCTCTCGGGGAAGCCTCGCCAATTCCGTTTGGGTCGGCCCGCAAGTATCTGCGGATGACATGGGTTCCGTGCTATCATGCTAAAGCGATTGTTTCGTTCGGCTCCGAGGGAACGAAAGACATCTTCCACGGCAAGCGTACCAAGGCCGCCCGGAAAACCTGTCCGCAGCTGTTGTGGAGGACAGCGGCCAGAAAGCTTGATCAACTCAATTCAGCCGCTGCGCTAGCGGATCTGGCTGCGCCGCCGGGAAACCGCTTGGAGCCACTGCATGGCGATCGAGCAGGCGAGTACAGCATTCGAATCAACGACCAGTTCCGCGTTTGCTTCAAATGGTCAGCTCCCGGCCCGTTTCGCGTCGAGATTGTCGACTACCATTGACTGGAGGATTTCGTGATGCTTGTCCCAACTCACCGAGCGCCGACCCATCCCGGGGAAATGCTCCTGGAAGACTTCCTTAAGCCACTCGAGCTCACCCAACGCGACCTGGCCGACGCGATTCGCGTGCCGTATCAGCGCGTCAACGAGATCGTGCGTCGCAGAAGGGGCGTGACGCCCAGCACGGCCTTGCGGCTCGCCAGATTCCTCGACATGTCACCGGGGTTTTGGATGAACCTGCAGTTGACCTGGGATCTATTCCACGCCCAGCAGGTCGAAGAGGAGGATCTCAAGAGGATATCCCCCCTCTTGAAGTCGTCCGGTGTCGCCGTGCGCTAGAACGATCTGGCGGGGGAGTTTATTCGTTGATGCGAGCTGGATTCCATCAGGGGAAGGCTACAGGGGCAGGCTGATTCTAGGCTGCCCCAATCGAGTCAGAGCCGTGTCCTAAGAATTGCTACCTGCTTGCGCGACCCCTTGTCACGAGTCCGTTTGTAGGCTGATTTGAAACCTTTCTGCAAAATTGCCGAAAGGACAAGTATCCAAGTATACGTTCCGCGGACTACTGAGCCGACCGTTGCCTCGTCCCGATTTCCAGTGCTCATGCTGACCGGGGCGAGACAGGTCGGCAAGACGAGCTGCCTACAGCGCTTGAGCGCCCCGTACCAACCCTATGTCTCGCTAGACAACCCACTGGTCCGGAGCCTCGCCAGAGAAGACGCTGCGCTGTTCATGCGGCGGTTTCAGCCTCCCGTGCTCATCGACGAAATCCAGTACGCGCTGACCCCCTTCGGAGTGCAGTACATCCTGCGCAAGCACGCGCGCACCGCCGCGGACTCCGTGCCGACTCTGGGGGCCAATCGTGTCTATCCCCACATGCTGCGTCACAGCGCTGCGTCCCATTTCCTGCACGAAGACGTGGACATGGTCACGATCAGCCGCTGGGTGGGCCACGCCAACCTCGCCACGACCTGCATCTATGCCGAAGTGGACCTGGAATCGAAGCGCAAGGCCGTGCAAGCGGCCAAACCGCTCCTGAGCCCGGAAGCGGAGTGTGCGCAATGGCGCACCCAAGCGGACACCTTCGGTTGGCTGGAGAGCCGGTAAGCTCTCCGGCCGCCACCCGGTGCTGAGGGCAGCCACTGCTGCAGTCCCGACACGGCAGGACGTTGGGGTAGCCAGCCCTGCCAGTGGGGAGCAAACCGTCGGCAACCGAAGGTGCCGGGAAGGGCAGCGTACGCATCCTGCACGGCGTCACACCCCGTCCGGGAGACGCCGTGCAGGATGCCCGATCTCCGGGACGGCAACACGTCGACCGTCAGTCGCGGCTCTTACTCAACATTACTGAGAGCTGCGCCTAGCGCGGCATCCATCCCAGATCGGAATCACAGCGCTCACTGACTCGTTCCCGCGGACGCCGACCCGCAATTCAGACCTGCCCATGCCCGGCGCTCCATTCAGTAAAGGTAAGTTGCTTCAGCCAAGACCCAAGATCAACCGGGACTACGGAAGCGAACTCCACACTACCCGTTCCTCCACTATTATTTGCGGGCGGCGACGGGCAACCGGCGTTCCTACCGCGATTGCCTTCCACCGCGCCAGGGGCGCGTATTGTTGCAGAGGTTACAAGGGAGCCGGGAATCCCGACTAGCCGGGCCCCCGCACGAGCGCGGATCATTCAGCCTGAAAGAGGCTCGCCGGATGCGTAAGCATCGTAGGGGAGGCCCCGGCAGCCGAGCCCCGAAGATCACTGGTGCTTCATGCCCCATGTCTAGTCTGGGTAAGCATTCAGTCCTAGGGGCAGAGGAGACGGTTTAGGGCTCTCGGGGTTTGGCAGGGCCGTAGAGTCCGTCAGGGTGTCTCTGGGTTAGGCGGCGGGCTGCAGAACTGCGGCGGGTCCGCAGTCGCGTAGTGTCTCTGC
>JAJDWM010000710.1 GCA_022825595.1 Bryobacterales bacterium
ACGAACACCGAGGGGATCGTCGCGAGCGCCGTCGCCGATATGTCCGGCGGCGCAGGCACGACCAGTTCCTCGCGGGTCACCACCTCCGGCCCGAACGTGCCGAATGCGAAGCCGACCACGCGGTCGCCCACGCCGACGGCCGTCACGTCCGGTCCGGTCTCGGCGATCCGGCCGCAGAATTCCTCGCCGAGCAGTCCCTCCTCTACTAGGCCCATGGCCCTGAACACGTCCAAGAAGTTCAGCCCGCAGGCTTCGACCGTGGCACGCACCTCCTTCGGCTCGAGCGCGCGTGCCGCCACCGGCTGCACGCTAAGCGTCTCGACCGCTCCTCCGTCGTCTGGCGCTAGGACCCACGCCGCCTCATCCGGCAGGGCAAGCCGCTCTGCGCTGGCACCTGTGCGGATCAGCCGGGCCACCTGGCGCCGCCCTTGGCGATGCGCGACGTGATTCTCCGAGTCCGGGAAGAGCAGCTCCTCCGCGAGCACGGCCTGCGGCTCCGCTGCCTCGGGATCGAGATCGAGCATTCGCGATTGCAGCTGGGGCGCTTCCCGCGCCACCACCTTGCCGAAGCCCCAAAGGGCGGCACCGGCCAATTGCCCAGTGCGCTCCCGTTCGAGCACCTGTGCACCCCGGGTGACGAACCACAGGCCCTTCTCGGGCACTGCGTCCGCGTCTGTGACGCCCTGCACGAGTGCGAGCGCGCTCGCCGCTGCCCGCTCGACAGTTGCCGCCAAGCCTGCGGTCGTCGTGTCCGCCCCTTGGCCATCCTGCGCGACGAGATGCACCACGCCGGAGAAGGGCACGTCCGTGGGCAGGCCCTCGACGAGCGCTCGCCAAGACTCGCGCCGATCCATCTCGACCGATGCCTTGACGATCCCGCCCTCGCTCTCCGGCGCTGATTTCGCACCCTCTGGGGTGTCGCCTGCCAACACCACGCGCTGGTTCTGTGCCGCGAGCTGACCCGCCAGCGCCGCTGCCACACCCCCCCGGTCGGCAGCCAGAATCCAAGCGCCCTGCGGCAAGGAGATCTCCGCAGGACCCTGCGCCACGATCACCCCACGATCCGGCAAGCCGGCCGCTTCCGACGGATCGACGCCGAGGATTTCAGATTCCGTGAACCCGGTGTCTGCGAGCGCCCGGCGCCACACGTCGGGCCCGACGAGGGCATGGTCGCCGCGGTAGCGGTCGGCGAATCGCCACCAACCGTCCAGCTGACCGAATATCAAGTCCATCCAGCTCCTGCTGCGCTGATTTTCAAGGGCAACCAGCAGACCTGACGGCGCCAGCAGCGTCCGGCAGTGGGCGAGCGTCTCGTTCAAATAGCGCGTCGCGTGCAATACGTTGGCCGCGATTACCAAGTCGTAACCGTGGGGCTCGAAGCCCTGGTCCACCGGGTCCTTCTCGATGTCAAGCACTCGGTAGTCGAGCGGGGAGCCCCCGGCGCTGAAGCGCGACTCCGCGTCCGCAAAGAAGCCCGCGGAGATGTCGGTGTACATGTACTCGAACCGTCCCGGAGGCAGCTCAGGCAGGATGCACTCGGTCGCCGATCCAATGCCGGCACCGGCCTCCAGCACGCGAAGCGGCCGATCCTCCGGCAACTCGTCCAGGAGCGTCCGAACGGCCTCGCCCAGCATCCGGTTCGCCGCCCGCCAGACCGGAGCACGCCGATAGAGATCGCCAGCCTGCGGCTCCGCATCGCCGAACAGCAGCGACAGCGGATCCTCGTTTCCGCGGAGCACCTCGGGCAGGGCACCGGCACAGCGCCGAAACAGCCCCACCTCGTTCGTCGCGTGCGGGAACCGCTCCGTCAACTCCGCCAGAAACGCCTCGCCATTGGGCGGCATCCTGTCCGGCAATGAATCGTCCGCTCCGACCGCTACCGCGAAGCCGTTGTCCTCTGCCCGCAACACGCCGGAGCGAGCCAGCACTTCGAGAATTCGGCGGAACAGCTGCGCGTGCTCGGGTAGAACATCCAAGCGCTCGCGCAACTCTTGCAGGGCCACGGCCTCTCCTGCTCTGCGTTTCCACCCAAGCGATTCCAGGGCCGAGAGCGCGTAGCACCAAGATGCCCGCTCCATTTCCTCTTGCAGGTCGCTCTCATCAGCGGCCTCAACCCCCTCATCCGCCAGGTACTTGGAAAACTGCAGAGACCGGGAAGCTGCGGCCGAGGGACTCGGGAGGAAGTCTGCTGGCGGCATGCCCGGCGGCAGGGCGCGGTCGCGCCATACGACTTCGTAGAGCAGCTCTTCAACCCCCTCGACCGCGGAGAGCAGCGCGCTCCGCGTCGCCCGCTTGACCGCGTATCCGCTCAGGGTGCCGATCGGGGATCCGCCGAGATCGTGGAGAGATAGGTCCGCGCTCAGCACCTCCCGCGCTTCGGTGTCGGCGCCGTCCGGCGCTGCGCTCATGCGCACATGGCAGAGCAGCCGGTCCGGCAATCGCTCAGGCAAGGACAGCCGCTCCCACCCGAATGGCAGGTATGTGATCCCTGCCTCGGATTCGACAGCTACGCGAGCCGCTGCCATCACCTGGAAGCAACCGTCCAGAACGAGAGGGTGAAT
>JAJDWM010000602.1 GCA_022825595.1 Bryobacterales bacterium
GCCGAGTTCGAGGCGCCAGCGCCGGGCAAGGAGTTTGGTCCACGCCCACTCCAACTATTGGAGTTGGACGAATACGGTGCAGCTCAACTCGATCCGCTGAACGCTGACTTCGACGAAACATACCTAAAGAATCCTCGAAACCCGCGCTGGATCGCGAAACCGACAGTGGCCTACCTTTGGGCACGAACCGTTACTTGTAAGCAGTGCCGAGCGACGCTGCCGCTGCTGAAGACGCTTTGGTTGTGCAAGAAGGACCTCAAGCGCGTGCTCCTGACAATGGAGCCAAACTCTGATCGGACGGGCGTTGTCTTCGGGGTGCAACACGAGGTGCCTCAGGTTGGCGGTAACGCCGCGCAGCGGCGAGAACACGACAAACGTATCGGAGCAGGCACAATGTCGCGCAGTGGTGCAACGTGCCCCTGCTGTCCATCCGGCCCAACTATCATGACGATGGAGGACCTCCGCCTTGAAGGGCGCGTGAACCGCATGGGTGCGGTCATGACCGCGGTGGTCGTGGAAGGCCCAAAGGGCAAGGAATACCGCCCGCCTACAGAGCATGAATGTAAGGTGGCCCAGATAAATGAGGCGCAACTTCAGGCTTGCTACGCAGACATTCCGCTTGGGTTGTTGGAGGAGCCCTTGCCAGGCAAAGAGACGCTCGGTTTTCGAGTGCCGCTTTATGGCCTCGATACATGGCGAAAGCTGTTTACAAACCGACAGTTATTGGCCTTGGGCCAGTTCACTCTCGACCTTCGGGAACTTATCGCTGAGCTCCAAGACGCTCCGATGATTTGGCGCGAAGCCACAATTGCAAACCTTGCCCTAGTCAACGACCGCCTGGCCGACTACTCAAGTTCGATCTGTTCGTGGCACAACAGCGGTGAAAAACTCAGGAATACCTTTTCACGCTTCGCGCTTCCGTTCGTGTGGGACTACACGGAAGTTAATCCGTTATCGGATTCTTCAGGAAACTTTCTTGGCGCCCTGGAATGGGTTTCGCGATGTGTAAGCCACGTACTCGAGGCGGTGCAATCAGCGGAGGAGGCCAACACCCAATGCACGAGTGCTACTCTCACATCCGGGGAGTATGACCTGATTCTGACAGATCCCCCGTACTATGACGCGATTCCTTATTCTGACCTGATGGATTTTTTCTATGTCTGGTTGAGACGCTCACTTCGGGGACTGTCCGCCGAGGTCGATTCGGTCTTCTCCGGCACGCTCGGCCCCAAATGGGATCATGACGCTGCAGATGGCGAACTCATAGACGACGCCAGCAGATTTGACGACGACAAGGAACTCTCCAAACGGAACTACGAGGACGGGATGGCTCGCTCGTTCCGCGCTTGCCACGCTGCGCTGCGGTCGAATGGACGGCTTGTCATCGTGTTCGCCAACAAACAACCCGATGCGTGGGAGTCTTTGGTTGCAGCCCTGATTCGGGCTGGCTTCGTAGTAGATGGCTCATGGCCCATCCAGACGGAAATGGGGACCCGTACCCGTGCGATGGCCTCCGCGGCTCTGTCCTCCTCCGTTTGGCTTGTCTGCAAGAAGCGCCCGTCGGCCTCTGTCGGCTGGGACGGCCCCGTGCTTGCCGATATGCGTGAGAACATCGCCCGGCGACTCCGCGACTTCTGGGACGCGGGTATCCGCGGCCCGGACTTCGTCTGGGCCGCCACCGGGCCGGCTCTGGAAGCCTTCAGTAGACACCCAGTGGTAAAGAAGGCAAACGATCCAGACGAACTGATGACCGTTTCGGAGTTTCTGCGCGAGGTGCGGCGTATGGTTGTTGATTTTGTCGTGGGCCGCGTGCTGACCCAGCAAGGCGCTTCTACCCACACAGACGAGCAAGAGGCCGCGACTGGGCTGGACGATGTGACGACCTACTACCTGCTCCATCGCCACGACTTCGGTATGGAGAGGGCGCCGGTCGGCGGGTGCATTCTCTACGCCTTGTCTTGCAACCTCTCGGACTCCGTCCTGGTTCACCAATACGATGTCCTCACCCAGTCAGGCAAAGAGAAACGCGACGACGAGGAGGAAGAAGACGGTGCGGAGGACGCCGAGGATTCAGGTGGCGGCGCAAAGGTAACGCTGAAGGCCTGGAACCGGCGTCAAGGTCGAAACCTCGGCATCGAGGCGCCAGGGGGACGGCCGGCACCCCTTATCGACCAAGTTCACAAGCTCATGCATTTGTGGCGCGCTGGGGACCAAGTCAAGGTCGACGAATATCTCGATCTTCGTGGCCTCCAGCGCAACGCCTTGTTCAATCAGATCCTCCAAGCCCTCATTGAATTGGCGGAGGCCGGTTCGGACGAGCGGGCCATACTTGAAGCTCTCAGCAACCACGCCGCGGCCCGTGACGGTTTGCAGGAGCCGCGTCAACTGCTACTCGCGAAGGAAGGGGATGGCTCGGGGTGAACCGGTTGAACGTCGGGCGTTCGGCCCCAATCGGACAGTGACGACGCATGGTGGATAGAATACGAGCCCAGGCCCGCACCGGTAACCTGCGCGTCACACTGCACGCTCAACAGGAAATGACCGAGGAGCAGGTGTCACTTGATGATGTGCTGGAAGCAATCGCTCAGGGAGTCGTTTTGGAAGACTATCCACAGCACCGCAGAGGAGCGTGTTGCCTGATCTATGGTCCCACCCGAGCCGGGCGAGCGGTTCATGTCGTTTGCACATCAGACCGGCCAACCCTTATCATCATTACCGTCTACGAACCAAAGTTGCCCAAATGGCTCACTCCCACGCAGAGGAGACCATCGCCATGAAATGCAGTATCGAAGGATGCCCAGGAGAGTACGGTACGGGGACAGTCATGCACACCGTACGGCACCATGGTCAAGTGATCGTTATCGATCATGTTCCGGCCGAGGTCTGTGCCGTGTGCGGAGACGTGCTTCTAAGGCCGGAGACGGTTCGCAGGATTGAGGTCCTGCTTGAGGAACAGAATCAGCCAGCCAGTACAGTGCCGCTTTACGAGTACGCGTGACCAATCCCTGCCATACGGACCTCAAAAGGGACCATTCCTCGGTTCTCGATACAGTTCATTCAACGAGGACGCCATGACAACCAAACCTGCCCGGAAACCCTGGCACGAGGTCGTGCAGTTGCGCGACGACCTGAGGACGGGCGAGTTGTCGCTCGCCGTATTCGCCGCCGACCTGCACGACGTAGTCATGCAGAAGGGCCGACGTCCGGTGTACGAGGACCCGGCGGAGTTCTTTGCGCTCACATACCCGACCTACAATTTACGCGAACTGGTCAAGGATGTCTGCGTCCGCCTGGCGGGAAAGAGCGACAAGGCGTATCGCAAGCTCTCCGTCAACTATGGTGGCGGCAAGACCCATACACTCATTACCCTCAGGCATCTGGTGCGTGACCCGGAGGCCCTTCCTGATCTTCCGGCGGTAAAGGAATTTGAGGCACACATCGGCTTTCAGGCGCCGAAGGCTCGGGTGGCGGCGTTGTGTTTCGACAAGATCGATCTGGAGAAGGGCGTGGAAACTCCAGGTCCTGACGGGACCGTCAGGATGCTCAAGCATCCATGGAGCATTCTCGCTTACCAGGTGGCGGGCGTCGATGGTCTCAGGCTCATCCACGCTGAGGGCAAAGACAAGGAGCGCGACACGCCGCCGGCTGAACCGCTTGTCGTGGATCTGTTGTCGAAGCCGCAGGCAGAGGGTCTGTCGACGTTGGTGCTGCTGGACGAAGTGTTGATGTACATGCGCGCCCAGGTCGAAACGGATTCGGGTTGGCGCGGACGCCTGACAAGTTTCTTTCAGTACCTGACGCAAGCGGTGGTAAAGGTGGATCGATGCGCTCTGGTGGCATCGCTCTTGGCCTCGGATCCCAGGCGACACGATGAGCTTGGAAGCGAACTGCTTCGAGAAGTGTCCGAGGTTTTTGCTCGCCAGATGGAGGAGGACGCAAGCCCAGTAAGCAAGGAGGACGTAGCGGAGGTCTTGAGGCGCCGCTTCTTCAAGCCCGAATCGATTCGCGACCCGGACGCATTCCGCCCTCACGTGACTTCGGTAGTGAGCAATATCGCCTCACTGGACGAGCAGACCCGGAAGGAGGGGAAGGCAGCGGAGAAGCGTTATCTGGACAGCTACCCATTCCACCCCGAACTCACGGAGGTATTTTATACCCGCTGGACCCAGCTAGACGGTTTCCAGCGCACGCGGGGCATCCTGCGGACTTTCGCCATTGCCCTTCGTGACGCGGAGAAGTGGGACAAGAGCCCACTGGTTGGACCGAACGTCCTGTTGGCTGAGCCGGAGAAAAACGATCTCGCCGAAGCCGCCGGCGAGCTTGCTTCCTTCGCCAGCGTGGATGAAGGTGCGGGCAGGCAGGAATGGCGGCCGATTCTCGAGGGCGAGCTTGCCAAGGCACGCATGATTCAGTCCGAGGCCGCCGGTGTGCGTCACCGCGAAGTGGAGCAGGCGGTCGTTTCGGTGTTTCTGAGTTCGCAGCCCATAGGTCACAAGGCTCTGACACCAGAGTTGATGGTGCTTCTTGGCGCGGGCGATCCAGATAAAATCGGGTTGGAAAAGGCCCTGCGTCGCTGGACGGAGCTGTCGTGGTTTCTGGACGAGGCCGAAGTGGCTACCGGTGAAACCGAGCCGAGCGGCATCCCCCAATTGCCGAAGGCATGGAGGCTCGGCAATCGCGCCAATCTGCGTCAGATGCACCACGACGCCTGCAGCACCCGAGTACCGCCAGCCTTGGTAGAATCACAGCTCATCGACGCCATCGAGAAGCGAAAGACACTCACCGAGGGGGCTTCCGCCGCCGGCGCGAAGGTGCACAACCTACCCGAACGACCTCGGGATATCGCGGATGACGGCGACTTCCACTACGGCGTCCTTGGACCGAAGGCAGCATCGGAGTCCGGCAAACCAAGCGCGGAAGCTAGACGGTTCATTGACGAGACGACCGCGGCCGATCGTCCCCGGGTGTATCGTAATGCCGTCGTCTTGGCTGTCCCTTCCCGTGACGGTCTTGATACGGCGCGAGCACGTATCCGGGAATATCTCGGCTGGGTGGACGTCCGCGAACAACTCAAGGACCAGCCCATCGATCCGGTCCGGGAACAGATGCTCGCAAGGGAGTTGGAGACCGCGAGAAAGCGCATCCCAGAGGCCATCACGCAGGCTTACTCCATCGTCGTAACGGTCAACGAAAGTAACGAAATCCAAGCCTTCAAGGTCGTGGTGAGTGGTGAACC
>JAJDWM010000730.1 GCA_022825595.1 Bryobacterales bacterium
CACCGCCCCTGACGGCGCTCCGCTGGCGCGTGCAACCTTGAGTGCAAAACCGTACCAAGTTACGGCTTCCCCGCCAGCGAGATGGTAGAGGCCGTACGGAACTCTGGCCTGCAGGAGGTCGAAGGACCGAACGGCAAGGGATGGTCCATACGTGGGCGACACGAATCGGTCGCGCACGATCCGGAGAGAGTGCCCCTCCGCACAGTTGGTGAGAACCATCTCGGCGAAGTTCCCCCTGCGCGTGAACCGGGCGGCAGGGCCGAACACGGCGGCGACCCGCAGAACATAGTGCGACGGGCACCGGTCCCGGGCGGCTTTCTCGCCGGCCAGCTTTGATTTGCCGTAGACCGACCTTGGGCAGGGCCGGTCCAACTCGGAGTACGGTGCGGTGGCTTCCCCCGAGAAGACCATATCGGTCGAGTAGTGAATGAGCACGGAGCATGCCCCCGCGCATGCGTCGGCCACGTTCCTGACGCCTAGTGCGTTCACGCTCTTGGCCGCCCAAGGTTCGCGCTCAGCCTGGTCGACATGGTTGTAGGCGGCCGCATTGAAGACGGCGTCAGGCCTGAACGAGCGGAGCTTTCGCAACACGGCCGGGCCGTCCGTGACGTCCAGTTGGCGGCGTGTCAGCGCCAACACGATGTGGCCGCGCTTGCAGGCCTCGCGCGCGAGGTCGACGCCCAACTGGCCGCCGGCCCCCAGAATCGCCGTCCGCAATGACGCCCCGTCTTACTGGCCGTACCCGAGGGACCGTAGGGCGGACTGCAGTGTCGCCCTAGCTTGGCCGGCATCGTCGGTTTCGGCCAGCACCGAGACGGGAGACTCCTCATCTCGTCTTCCCGCCATGTCGAACAGGCGCCCGTCGTCATATAGCTTCCACCGTCTGGTGCGGGCCCAGCTTCGGCCTCGGTGTGACGCAAAGGCCCATTCCCGCCGAGAAGCGGCACCGCCACGAAGGCGCCCGGCGAGGCTTACCCCGTCCAGTCCGGTCGGCACACTACCGCCCCCAAGATCCACAAAGGTCGGAAGCCAGTCGGTGAAGTCGACCAGATCGTCGACCACTTCGCCCGCTGGCAGCGTGCCGGCCCAGTTCGCTACCAGCGGCACGCGAGTCCCCGCATCAGTCAGTTCGCCTTTGCCGCCTTCCGTCGGCACTCCGTCCCACATGAATTCGATTGGCTGCTTCAGCATCTTCCCGGCCTGGGCCGTGTGGTAGTAGGACTTCGGCGTACCGTTATCGGCCGTGAAGAGGATCAGAGTGCGCTCTCGGATGCCCAAGGCTTCCAGGGCGTCGACGAGGCGCCCGACACGCTCGTCCATGTTCTCGACCATTCGCTTGTAGCTGTCGTAGTGCCCCTGCGGGCCGAGCGGCGGAGGTGTTCCGATGTCGTCGGTCACGTCGTGGGCCAATGCCATCGAGTAGAAGGCGAAGAAGGGCCGTTCGACGTTGGCGCGCATGAACTCGACCAGAAGGTCGACATAGACGTCGGGACCGTAGCGATCACTTACACCGGAAAGCACTTGGCCGTCCTGGTAGATCAGTGGCCTGTAGTACCGAGGACCCTCGTGCCAGCCGAAGAGAGACCAGCGCTGGAACCCGAGCCTCCGAGGATGGTCAGGCTCGTCCCGCAGCATCGTCAGTTGCCACTTCCCTGCCACTGCGGTGGCGTAGCCCAGTTCCGCCATCCTGTTTGCCAGCGCCGACGATTCCAAGCTGGGCGGAAAGGTGCCCCATGTTGGGTGGGAGGCCCGGAACGGGTATTGACCGGTCAGGATGGCGATCCGCGACGGATGGCACACGGGCATCGAGTAGCAGTGGCGGAACCGAAGGCCGGTCGCGGCCAGATGATCGATCCTCGGGGTTCGATACGACGTGCCTCCGTAGCATCCGAGAGCCTGGTCCCCGACATCGTCCGCCAGGATGAATATGATGTTCGGGCGGTCGACTGCCTGCGCAGGCTCCAGTGGCCAAGCAAGCAGCGCCGCTAGCGCAAGGACCAGTACTGCCATAGGGGCCTATCTTATGGGAGGTGCTTGCGACGGGCAATATTGCCTTTGACAACATCGCCCTTTACCTTTGGCAACACCGCCTCTAAAATGGGGCGATGGTGCTGGATCGTCGCTGCGTGGTAACGGGCGCAACCGGATTCGTGGGACGCAGGCTCTGCGGCCGACTGCGGTCCCCGCGAGTCTTGACCCGCAGGCCTGAAGCAGTGCCAGCAGAATTCTCGGACTCTCCCTGCTTCCGCTGGGACCCGCTCAGCGAACTTCCGCCGCCAACAGCTCTCGATGGCTGCGAGGCAGTCTTCCATCTGGCCGGTGAGCCCGTGGCCCAAGGGCGCTGGACTTCAAGCAAGAAGGCCCGAATACGGGACAGCCGCGTACTTGGCACACGAAACCTGGTCGCGGGCCTGGCGGCTATGCACGAGCCACCAGAGGTGCTCGTGTCAGCATCGGCGGTCGGATACTACGGATCGTGCGGCAACGAAGCACTGTCGGAGACCGCTCCAAAGGCTGATGGCTTTCTCGCCGACGTGTGCGAAGAGTGGGAATCGGAGGCCACGCAAGCCGCCAAGCTCGGTGTGAGGGTCGTCTTGATCCGCATCGGACTTGTGCTCGGCAGAGAAGGCGGTGCGCTTGCCAGGCTGCTGCCGCTGTTTCGGATGGCCGCGGGAGGAAGGCTTGGCAACGGCTCGCAGTGGGTACCCTGGATTCACGTCAATGACTTGGCCAACCTGTTCGTCTTTTCGGCCGAGCACCCGGACCTGCGCGGCGCAGTCAACGGCACTGCGCCGAGTCCGGTCACCAATGCGGCCTTCACGAAGGCGTTGGCGCGCGCGGTTGGCAAGCCGGCACTGTTTCCGGCCCCGGCGTTCGGACTGCGGCTTGCGCTCGGTGAATTCGCGTCCGTGCTATTGGCGTCACAGCGTGTGCTGCCCAAACGGGCGACTGAGGCCGGCTTTGAATTCGAGTACCGGACGATAGCCAAAGCCTTGGCACAGATCTGCGGGCAGTCCCGGTAAGGTTCAGCGTACGGGCGATCGGCTGCTACACTGCGGGCCAACCATGCTCGAACTGTCCGGAAAGAGGGCCCTAGTCACAGGTTCGAGCAAGGGGGTAGGACGCGGAATCGCGAAGCGGCTGGGCCAGCTTGGCTGCGATGTCGCCGTGCACTGCAACACGGACCGATCCGGCGCGGAAGCGACCGCCGACGCGCTGAGGGCGGCAGGCAGGGACGCACTGGTCGTTCAGGGGTCGGTGGGCAATTCGCGCCAAGTCCGCCAGATCTTCAAGGAAGTCTTGGGCCATTTCGGGAGCCTTGACATCTTAGTGAACAATGCCGGGACCCAAGTGTGGGCACCGCTGCTCGAGCTGACTGAAGAGGACTGGGATCGGGTGGTCGACACGAACCTTAAAGGCTGCTTCCTCTGCACCCAACTGGCCGCACGCCACATGCGGGAGCGGGGTGGCGGCCGCATCGTCAACATCGGCTCCGGGTGCAACAAGGTTGCGTTCCCCAACTTGGTCAGCTACACGGCGAGCAAGGGCGGGATGGAACAGTTTACGAAGGTGGCGGCCGCAGAACTTGGCCCCTACGGGATCACGGTCAACTGCGTGGCGCCAGGGGCAATCCTGATTGAGCGGACGGAGCGGGAGGCCGAAGACTACGCGGGCCAGTGGGGCCGGCTGACACCTACGGGGAGGGTGGGATACCCGGCTGACGTGGCCGAGGCTGTGGCGTTCTTCTGCCTGGACCGCAGCGAATTCGTGACGGGCCAGACGCTGATGGTCGACGGAGGACTGTTCACTAGGGGCCCCTGGGCTTACGCAGACGAAGACGGTAGCGGTTGAGCAGGCTCTGTGCCCTAGTGTCCTGAGTCAGACAACATTGCTAGTCCGGCAGTACCTTTCGCGCGGTGGATCTTTGGCAACGATTTTCTCTCCATCCGCCATTCACCAATTAGATCGCTGTTTAGGCCTCATGACACTAGAGCCCAACGGGCAGTGCCGTCGGGCTCGGCCCGGATCCGCAGTCTAACGGACCGCCTTGCGGCCGTCCCCGCGCGGACCAGTCTGAGTCAGTAGTCCTCGGCTGCCAGGCTGCGAAGGACCGACCGCTGCCACTGCTCCAAGTGCGCATCGAGACGTGCGACTTCCTCGGGATGCTGTTCCGAGATGTCCCTCTCCTCGCTCCGATCCTGCTGTATGTCAAAGAGTTCCCTAACCGGACCGTCCGCTCCGTCGGCCCGCTCCCTGCCCTCAGCATCTATCACCAGCTTGAAGCGGTTGTCGAGCACAGCCCGCGGGCCGGCCAAGTCCCCATCCGCCTCGCCCTCATAGCGGAAGTTCCGGAAGTTCCGTGTATATAAGCCATTCATCTGCTTGACGAGCGGAGTTGTCCCTTGTTGAAGGCTGGGTTCAATATAGGGCTCGCCCGACCCCTCTTGATTGCCGCGGTAACTCCAGAAGCAAATGGGCTCCTGCCTCTCGCGGAAAGATCCATCGATCGCGCCGACGAGACTGATCCCATCCAAGGGCCGATCCGGCAATGCCGTGTCGGTCAGGTCACATAGCGTGGGAAGGATGTCGCTTGTGACCGCAGCAACCTCCGTCGCGATGGCCTCGGGAATACGGTCCGGCCACTCAATGACGGCTGGGACTCGCACACCGCCTTCGTAGACCCTCCCTTTGTGGGCCCGCAAAGGGGACCCGAAGGTGGCCTCGGAAGGGGCACCGTTGTCGCTGCAGTACCAAAGCAGGGTGTCCCCGCGAACTCCGGCGGCGTCAAGATGCCCACGGAGCTCCCCCAATGCACGGTCCATGGCCGTGATTTCCGCATAGCGCGCCTGCAGGACCTGATCCAGCGGAAGGCTTGTCGGCAAGCCAGTCTCCAATGACGTGAGCCTGGCCGACTTCTCCTCGAGGTCTGCGGGCAGGTCAGCGTACTCGGCGAGGTCATCCGCGTTCGCGCTGTACGGCTCGTGCGGAGATCCGAACCAGATCACAACGAAGAACGGCCGATCCTCAGAGCGCGCGCGGTCCATGAAGTCCGTCGCCGCGTCAACGACGATCTGGGAGCTTTCGCCCGGATAGCGTTGGGGAGTTCCACCGTTCCGGGATAGCACGGGATCCATCTCGAAAAAGTTGTCGTGCGACAGCCATTCCTCGAAGCCGAAGGCGCCCGGATTGGTGGGCGAGCCGGCATTGACGGGGCCCAAGTGCCACTTCCCGAAGTGACCGCAGGCATAGCCAGCTGCACTGAGTATCTGTGCGATCGAGACTTCCTCCGGCCGGATCGACCAGTTGGCGGAGAAGGTGCCGTAGCGATTCGGGTGCCGGCCTGTCATCACGCTGCCCCTCGTCGGCGAGCAGACGGGGGCGGCGGAATAGAAGCGATCGAATCGCAGTCCACTCGCCGCCATCTCGTCGAGAACTGGCGTGCGGACGTGTGGGTGGCCGTTGTAGCCAGTTTCGTGCCAGCCATGGTCATCACCCATGCAAAGGACGATGTTTGGCCGTTCCTGAGACATGGAGGTGCGAGCGCAGGACGAGGCCGACGCTCCGGCAAGCAGGGATCCGGCCACGAAGTCACGCCGGGAGATTGATCGACAGGTCATGGAGCGAGTCCATAGTCGCACAGCTAGCCAGTTCCCAGTCGACGCTCGGAGACCGTGTCGCTCGGCTGAACGGCTGGAAGTAATGCCGCCTCGGGATCAGTGGACTATCGAGGTAACCCGCCCGCCCAATGTGGCGAGCTGGCACCGCGACAGGGAGCGGCGGCACGTCTGCCGGGTGGAAGGCCTTGGCCTACTGAGCAGGCCTAGGAGGCCCCTCTCTCGGTGCAGGTCGTTCTGCGGGGCTTGGGTGGCCCGCCGCGTGTGTGGCATCGCCGTCCGGGCACATTCGTAGGAGCCGTGTCGGCAACGCCAATTCCACTCCCGGCTGTAGGCCTGCGCTGCGGGTCTTCCACCACCCTCTTGACGCAGTGCGCCGCGGTCCAATCTGGGATCCCCGGTATTGCGGCTAGAGCGTACGCTAGTTGGCATGCAGCATGGCTGGTACAGGCTGATCGCGCCGGGACTCCTGATGGCGGCCACAGGAGTCGGTGCCGGAGACCTCATGACCGGCACGCTGGCCGGAGCCGAATTGGGCACTGCAGCACTCTGGGCCGTCGTTGTTGGCGCCTTCCTCAAGTTCGTGCTCAGCGAGGGCGTGGCGCGCTGGCAGCTTGCGACCGGAACGACCCTGCTGGAGGGCTGGCACGACAAGCTCGGCAAGTGGATCCGGTGGCCGTTCCTCGTCTTCCTCGCCATGTTCACCGTGATCGTCGGGCGCGCCCTCGCCAATGCGTGCGGCGTTGCGGGGACGGCGATCCTGCCCATAGGGGATACGGAGACCTCCGTGACCGTTTGGGCCATGATCCACTCCTTGGTCGGCGTGGCCATCGTGCTGACCGGCGGTTTCCGGGCCTTTGAGTCCATCATGTCCGCCCTGATCGGGCTGATGTTCCTCACGGTCGTCGGCACAACGGCGATGATCGCACCGCCTCTCGGCACCATTGCTGCGGGGCTGGTACCCTCCATCCCGCAGTCCGGCAGCTCTTGGCTGTTGGCAGTCCTCGGGGGCGTCGGGGGCACGGTGACGCTGCTGTCGTACGGCTATTGGATAGGGGAACACGGCCGACGCGGCATGGGCATGCTGCGGGAGTGCCGGATTGACCTGGCCGTCGGCAACGGAGTGACGGCCGTGTTCGGCTTCTGCGTCATAATCATCGGGTCGCAGATCGAGGTGAGCGGCAGCGGCGCGAGGCTTGCTACACAAATGGCCGAGCGCCTCGGCGAGGCCGTCGGGCCGGTCGGACACTGGGTATTCCTTATCGGCTTCTGGGGAGCCGTCTTCTCGAGCCTGCTAGGAGTTTGGCAGAGCATTCCGTACATGTTCGCGGACTTCGCACGGATGGGGAGCGGCGGGTCGGGGGACCTCCGAACCTCCAAGCCGTATCGATTGTGCGTGGTGCTAGTGGCGATCGTCCCGCTCTTTCTGCTCAACGCGCCGGTCCAGCAGATTCAGCTCACGTACGGAATCGTGGGAGCCTGCTTTCTGCCAGCTCTCGCGCTGACCCTGATCCTCCTCAACGGCCGGCCCGAGTGGGTGGGGCTAGACGCCCGCAATCCGCTCTGGATCACCATTGCCTTAGTCGCGTGCCTGGCGTTCTTTGCGTCTCTTCCGCTGCTAGGGAGCTGAGCGCGCTGAGCGAACTCGCCGCACTGTCCCTTCGCGCCTGAGCCGAACGGAGTCGCCGCGCACACTCGCCGCAGGCGCGGCGAACCGAGTCAACCGGTCAGGTGCCCGCCGACCCTCCGCCGGAACCAGTTGCCGGGATCGATCGGTCACCCCAGCGCAGCTTGCTGCGCAGGACGTCGAAGAACGGGACGCTCTTGGTCTGGACGATGTCCACGGTGTGCCCAGCCCGCCAAACCCGCAAGCGGTCGCTATGCCGGACATGCCGTCCCACCTGCCCATCTACACTGACGTATTTCCCCGTAGTGTCGTCCATCATGCGGATCTCAATGCGCGCCGTCGCGGGCAGCACAACCGGGCGGTTGGAGAGGCTGTGCGGGCAGATAGGGGTCAGCGAGAGCGCCGCCACGTCCGGGGGCATCACCGGGCCGCCGGCTGCCAGCGAGTAAGCGGTCGAACCCGTGGGCGTCGAGACGATCAGCCCGTCCGAGCGGTAACCGGACACGAACTCGCCGTCCGCGAACGCCTCCAAGTGCAGCAGCCGCGCAACGCCGGCATTGGAAACGACCACGTCGTTAAGCGCGAAGAACCGGTCAATGACCCGGTTCTGCCGCACCAAGTCGGCTTCCAGGACCATCCTCGAGTCCAGGCGGTACTCCTCGCGCCCAACGGCCGCCAACGCTCTGGGAAGCTCGTCGGGCCCGGTGGTCATCATGAAGCCCAAGCCGCCAAGGTTCACGGCCAGCAGCGGCGTCTGCCGCGCACCCACGGCCCTGGCCGCGGAGAGGAGCGTCCCATCGCCACCCAGCACGGCGATCAGGTCGCTGCGATCCGGCACAGCCTCGCGCGGCAATCCGTCTTCACGCCCCAGATAGCGGGCCGACGTGCGGTCCATGGTGACACTAACCGCGCACCTCTCGGCCCATTCCAAGACGCGCCGAGCCAGCCCGGGAATGTCGGCACGACCTGGCTTGCTGATGATGCCGATGCTCTGGATCACGCCGCACCACCTCGACCTGCTTTGGACCCGAGGGTGCCGTGCACCAAGAATTCCCGATTACCGGCAGGACCCATCAGCGGGCTCTCAATCCACGACACTCCTCGGAAGCCCGAGCGCCGCAGCGCGCTGCCGACCTGCGACGCCGCGGCAAGCTGCTTCGACCGCTCGCGCACTACGCCTCCCTTGCCGACCTCGCCCCGCCCCACCTCAAATTGCGGCTTGGCCAGCACCACCGCTTGTCCGGTGTCCCGCATCACGAGGGGCAGACGGCCCACGACCTTAGCCGCCGAGATGAAGCTCACATCACAACAGGCGAACGACACTGCCTCACCCAGATCGGCCCAAGTCAGGTAGCGCGCGTTGAATCGCTCCAAGACGTGAACGCGCTGGTCGTTTCGCAGCCGCCAGTGCAGCTGGTTAGTGCCCACGTCGACGGCATGCACCCGTGCGGCCCCGCGCTGCAGCAGACAGTCCGTGAATCCGCCGGTGGATGAACCGATGTCCAGGCAGGCCAAGCCTTGCACATCGATTGCGAAGTGCTCCATGGCCGCGTCCAGCTTGTGCCCGCCCCGGCTGACGAACCTTGGCTGCTGGCGGATCAGGCGAACCGCAGAGCCGACCGACACCCGCCTGCCTGGCTTGCCCGCCGGCTGCTCGTCGATAAGAACCTCCCCGGCAAGCACCATAGCTTGCGCCTTGTGGCGGGACTCGGCCAAGCCCCGCTCGACGAGCAGCTGGTCTATCCTCCTTCGCCGCAACGCGGACTCCCCCATTCTCCCATGCACCCTTATGGGAGGCTTAGCCGGGAAACGGAAATGCTGCCGCCGAAGCAGACGTCGACATCGGATCCAACGCGCCGCGGGCGCTCTGTGTAGACGCCGCTGTACAGCCGCTCCGGCCCGTCGGCGGAATAGCGCACCTGCACAGGGCTGGTGTCGACGGAACACTCCACCACTGGAGGATCGGCCGGACCGGACGGCAAGCTCGGCAGGTTGACGTTCCAGTACTCCCCCTGGCCCAGCGGCGCGGATAGCAGCGTGGGCAACAGGCGCCGAACCCAACCGCGAGCGCGGTCCCAGTCGGAATCATCCAATAAGCGGTCCCGGTAGTGCGAGACCGCGATTGCCCGAATGCCCAGCAGCGCTGCCTCGCGGGCCGCTGCGACCGTCCCGGAATAGTAGATGTCAGCTCCCAGATTCGCACCGTGGTTGACGCCAGCGAGCACCCAGTCAAAGGGGCCCCATCGCTCGTGGAACGCCAGCCGCACACAGTCTGCCGGGAAGGCGTCGACGGCGACCCGCCTAGAGCCGAGGCGCACGGGGCGCATCGGTCGCGCAGTAACCACTTGGTGGCTGCAGGCAGACCGCTCCTCCCACGGGGCCACGATTGTCGGGGACCAGCCGGCAGGCAGCGCAGCTTCGAGCACTGCCAACCCGGGCGCCTCAATGCCATCGTCATTGGTGAGTAGGACGCGAAGCGGCCGCGGCTCCCCGCGGGCATAGTCCCGATCAGCCATCACCGACGGGCTCCTCACCAGGCGTGGACGCCCCGCCGGCGCGATAGGACGCGAGCATTGCGCGGATGCCCTCCGCCATCCCGACGTTCGGTTCCCACGCCAGCACGCGCTTGGCCCTGGAAATGTCCGGGCAGCGGCGACGCGGGTCATCCTGAGGCAGCTCGTGGTGCTCGATCCCGCTGCTACCGCCCACGGCCTCTTGCACGCTTGAGGCGAGCTCCAACACCGTGATCTCCTCGTCGGCGCCCAGGTTCACCGGGTCACACACGCCGCTCGCAGCCAAACGCACCATGCCGTCGACAATGTCGGCGACGAAGCAAAAGCTGCGAGTCTGGGAACCGTCGCCGAACACAGTTAGCGGGACTCCCCGCAGCGCCTGGTCCAGGAATGCGGGCAGCACCCTCCCGTCGGTACGACGCATGCGCGGGCCGTACACGTTGAACAGCCGAGCAATGCGCGTACGTACGCCGTGGCGCCGGTTGTAGGCCATGGTCAGCGCCTCGGCGAAACGCTTGCCCTCGTCGTAGACCGAGCGTGGCCCCACTGGATTGACGTTTCCCCAGTAGCCCTCGGGCTGAGGATGCACGCGCGCGTCGCCGTAGGTTTCCGAAGTCGATGCCTGCAGGAAGACCGCAGCCTTGCGCAGGGCCAGATCTAGCATGTTTCGCGTGCCCAGCGCGCTCGCCAGCAGCGTGCGGATTGGGCCCTCCAGGTAGTCCTTCGGGCTGGCTGGGCAGGCGAGGTTGTAGATCACGTCCACGCGGCCGGCGCAGTCAAACTCCGTGCATACGTCATGCGTGCGAAACGAGAAACGCGCATGCTCCCGAAGACCGCGCAAGTTCCGCATAGTACCTGTGCTGAGGTTGTCCAGGCCCAATACCGAGTGGCCATCGGCGACCAGCCGGTCGCAAAGATGGGATCCGATGAAACCGGCAGCACCTGTGACCACGACGCGCAACGCGAGAGGACTCCAAGACTCCATCGTTGCCGCTCCGGGCCATGGGAATCAAGCGAGAGCTACTCCCGCGGGTCGGGGGCCCACGAAATACAATGTGCTCATGCGACGCCGCAACGCCCTGAAATGGATCGGGACCCTAGGAACAGCCGCCGTGCCATCCTTTGCGGCGGCGCAGCGGATGCCGGCCCAACGCGGGATGCCCGAAGTCACGATCACCGACGTAAAGTCGATCCTCACCGCTCCGCCCGGCCTGCCCAGGACCGTGATCGTCAAGGTCGAGACCAGCGAGCCCGGCCTGTACGGCTATGGCTGTGCAACCTTCACGCAGAGGGCCAAGGCCGTCGTCACGGCGGTGGACGAGTTTCTGCGCCCCTTCCTCAAGGGCAAGAACCCCGACCACATCGAGGACATCTGGCAGACGATGTACGTCAGCTCCTACTGGCGAAACGGGCCGGTGCTCTACAACGCGATGAGCGGCGTGGACCAGGCATTGTGGGACATCAAGGGCAAGCGCGCGAACATGCCGGTCTACGCCCTGCTGGGCGGCAAAGTCCGCCAAGCGGCCGACGTCTACCGGCATGCGTCCGGCGGGAGCCCTGAAGAGGTGGAGGACGCTGCCCGGGCATACATCGAGCAGGGCGTTCGGCACATCCGCATACAGATGGGCATCAGCGGCAACGCGAACTACGGGGCGCGGTCGGCCGGCGGCAGGCCGCAGGAGTTTCTCGGCCCTCCGTCGGGCGGTCCCCACAACGAGCGCATGTACGAACCGACACCGTACCTCCTCAGCGTGCCCAAGCTCTTCGAGCACATGCG